>CALMAR010000403.1 GCA_937859855.1 uncultured Kineosporia sp. | reverse complement strand
GAGCAGGAACGGGAGCGGAAGGCACAGCAGGCGGCCGCGGACCGGGCCGCCGAGGAGGCCTCGCAGGCCGCTCGGGTCGCGGATCAGGCACTGGCCGACGCCCGGCACGACGCCGACGAGACGGCCGACCAGCTGGAGGAGCTGGCGGCGCAGCTGAGCCGGCAACGGGACCGGATCCGCGAGCTCGAGCTGGCCGCCCGGCAAGCCCGGCGAGAGGCCCGGACGGCCGATCGAGAACGTCGCCACCTCGGTCTGGTCTAGGAACCGTTACCGGGAGGCACCCGGTTCAGGAGCGACGAGGGGGAAGATCAGGCAGCTGGACGTCGCATGGGCCAGCAGCCGGCCCCGCTCATCGGTGAGCTGAGCCTGAGCCAGCGCCGTGCGGGCACCCCGCGAGAGCACGGAGCCCTGCGCCGTGACCATCCCGGTGGCGGTGGTGATCGGCCGCAGATACTTGGTGGTGAGGTCCAGTGAGGTGTAGCCCTCACCCGCGGCCAGCACCGAATGCACCGCGCATCCGGCCGCCGAATCGAGCAGGGTCGCGATCACGCCACCATGCACCGAGCCCAGCGGATTGTAGTGAAACTCCTCCGGCTGCAACGTGAATCGCGCCCGTCCCGGCTCGAAGAGCACACCCTCACCGAAGCCCAGGGTCTGCATGATCGGCGGCAGCGGTAGGTTCCCGGCGGCCATGGCCTGCAACACCTCGATCCCGGGGTCAGTGCTCAGGCGCCGTATGGCCGGCTCGGGATCCTGCCAACGGTAGGTGCGTTCCCGGCCGGCGGCGCGCTTTCCGGCCTGATCGAGCGGCTGAGTCGCAGTCATGAACCCAAGCATGCCTGGCGGGCCGGGCCTGGCCCGGCCCGGCCTGGCCTAGCCCCCGCCGACCAACGCACCGAAGGCCAGCTGCGAGCTGTCAGACTTCGGGCATGCCGAAGCCTTGGGTCAGCCGCGACCACACCGGCCCTCGGGCTGAACGCCGATTGAGAATTCTCACCCCGGGCACACGGGTGAACACTCGCCCGCCAGTGGCAGGAGTCCGATTTGGCTGGCATCGTCACCCGGTATGACGACCGATCCCGGCGCCGGCGTCTACCCCGCCACCGAGCGCACCACGCCCACGCGGCACGACGACCGCGTCCGCTACGACGTACAGGCGATCCACGCGCTGCTGGACGAGGCGATCAGCTGCCACGTCGGCTACGTGGACGACGGGCCGATCGTCGTCCCGTCCATCCACACCCGGATCGGCGATCAGCTCTATCTCCACACCTCCAGCGGATCCCGGCTAGCCGGTCTGGCCGGAGCATCCGGCGGAACCGCGATCTGCGTCACCGCCACCCTGATCGACGGGCTGGTGCTGGCACGCAGCCAGTTCAGCCACTCGATGAACTACCGCTCGGTGGTGGTGCGCGGCACGGCGGCCACCGTCACCGACCCCGAGGAGAAGCGGGCCGGACTGGCCGCGGTGGTCGAACACGTGGCCAGTGGCCGGTCCCGGCAGTCCCGCCCGCCCAACAAGCGCGAGCTGGCCGCCACCACCTTGGTCCGGCTACCCATCGTGGAGGCGTCCCTGAAGGCCCGCAACGGGCCGCCCCTGGACGACCAACAGGACCTGGCGCTGCCGCACTGGGCCGGAGTGCTGAGCGTGAAAGCCGCTTACGGCCCGGCCTTTCCTGCTCCCGAACTGCCCTACGACATTCCGGTTCCGCAGGAACTGGCCAACTACAACCGCTCCACCCGCCAGTCCGGCTATCACTGATCGCGCCGGAGAACCTTCGGCGCCCGGCCTTAGGCTGGAGTGCGCGCAGGACCCTGCCCTGAGCCGAATTCGGACGGAGAACTGTGGATCTGCCCGCCGCGCTGCGTGACATCGTGGGCGATGCCCACGTGATCACCGACCCGGACGTCGCCGCCCCCTACAGCCAGGACTGGACCCGCCGCTGGAGCGGTAAGCCGATCGCGGTGGTCCGGCCCGGCAGCACCGAGGAGGTGGCCGCGGTGATGGCCGCGGCCAGCGCCGCTGGGGTGCCGGTGGTGCCGCAGGGTGGCAACACCGGCCTGGTCGGCGGCGGCGTTCCCCAGGACGGCGAACTGGTGCTCAGCCTGCGCCGGCTGACCCGGATCGAGCCGGTGGACGAGCTGAGCCGGACGGTGATCGCTGGGGCCGGCGCGACCCTGGCGCAGGTGCAGGCCGCAGCCCGGGCCCATGGGCTGGAGGCGGGGGTGGATTTCGCCGCCCGGGACTCAGCCACCGTCGGCGGGATCGTGGCCACCAATGCCGGAGGCGAGCGGGTCCTGCGCAACGGGGTGACTCGCTCGCAGCTGCGCGGGCTGGAAGTGGTGCTGGCCAGTGGCGGTGTGGTGCGGCGGATGAACGGCCTGCCCAAGGACAACACCGGGTACGACCTGGTCCAGCTGATGGCCGGCAGCGAGGGCACCCTCGGGGTGATCACGGCGGTGCAGCTGCAGCTGTTCGCTCCGGCCAGCGCGGCCGCCACCGCGCTGGTGGCACTGGGGTCGGTGTCCGATGCGCTGAGGGTCCTGGCCGCCGTCCGGCAGAAGTTCGCCGGGCTGGACGCCGCTGAGTACTTCCACGACGACGGGCTGCAACTCGTGCTCCGGCACACCGGCGCAACCGCACCCTTCGCCCGGCCGCATCCCATCTATCTGCTGGTCGAAGTGGCCGCCGAGGATCAGCGCGGCTCGCGCGGTGCTGACCCGGTCGATCAGCTGGCCGAGGAGCTGGGCGAGTTGCCGATGGTCCGGGACGCCGTGCTGGCCGGGACCCCGTCCGACCGGCGCCGGCTCTGGGAGCTGCGCGAATCGCATACCGAGGCGATCAGTGCCGCGGGCGTGCCGGTCAAGTTGGACGTGGCCCTGCCCCTGGATCAGCTGGCTGGCTTCGAGCAGCAGCTGGCGGGGGTGATCCGGCCGGTCGCGCCGGGCGCGATCCCGATCCTGTTCGGGCACATCAACGAGGGGAACGTGCACGTCAACCTGCTGTCCGCCACCGATCACGACGCTGACGGGGAGGTGACCGGCGCCGTGCTGCGGCTGGTGGCCTCGCTGGGCGGGAGCATCAGCGCCGAACACGGCATCGGCATGGCCAAACGCCGGTGGATGCCGCTGACCCGGTCCGCGGCCGACCTGGCCACGATGCGGGCGATCAAGGCGGCGCTGGATCCGGCTGGTCTGCTGTCCCCCGGCCGCCTGCTCCCCGAACGCCAGGACGGGGGCATCCCCTAGAACAGGGTCGAGCCGTTCGCCTCGAGGTCAAGCAGGTCCCGCTTGCGATCCAGGCCGCCGCCGTAGCCGGTGAGCGAGCCGTTGGCCCCGATCACGCGATGGCAGGGCACGATGATCGAGATCGGGTTGCTGCCGTTGGCCACGCCGACCGCGCGCGAGCCGCCTGGCGGCAGGCCGAGCCGGTCGGCGATCTGGCCGTAGGACGCGGTCTGGCCGTAGGGGATCAGGCACAGCTGGTCCCAGACCCGATGCTGGAAGGAGCTGCCCGCCGCGTTCAGCGGGAGGTCGAAGTCCCGCCGCTGGTGGGCGAAGTACTCGGTCAGCTGCCGCCGGGTGGCCCGCAGCAGCGGGTCGTCGTCCAACCGGGTGCCCTGGGCCCGGCAGCGATCCCACGGCCCGCTGGTTCCCCGGTGCGGAGCGAAGTAGAGCCCGCTCAGTGCCTCCCCGTCGCTGGTCAGCAGCAGCTCGCCGACCGGCGAATCGACGGTCGACCAGATCAAGGTCCCGGCACTTGCAGGAGTCGTCACGGCCATGACGCCAATCTAAGCGGCGGCACCGGCGATCGGGTGAGCAGAACGTCCGCCGAGCACCATCACGGCGCAAACCCGCCACCATCGACGGGTCACAGGAACGTCTGGCCGTCGCCTCGATAGGTCGCCACCTCGTCGACGATCTGATCGCCGCGGACCAGCAGCAGCCGGTCGAAGCGCTCGGCCAGCTCACCGGCCTTGGCGTGCCGGAAGTACACCCGGTCACCCACTCGCAACCGCTCGGCCGCGGCTCCCAGCAGCGGCGTCTGCACCTCACCCGCCCCCTCGTCGCGATCCAGCCGCAGCCCGGCGGGCAGCACCGGCACCGGCACCCGATCCGGCCCGGGCGGTCCCGAGGCGATGTAGCCACCCCCCAGAGCGGTGGCCACCCCGGCCCCTGGACGCCGCACCACCGGCAGGACGAACATCGCGGCCGGCCGTAGCCGCAGGCCGCGATAGCTGTCGAAGAGCGCCGGGGCGTACAGGCCGGATCCGGCGCTGAGTTCGTCGGCCACACCCATCGCCGCGATCCGGGCCAGCGAGCCGGTCCCGCCGCCGTTGACGAATCGCAGCTCGCGCGCCACCACCGACCGGACCGCCGCTACCACCGCAGGCAGCCGGGCGGAGAGCTCACGCACGGAGGCCCTCTGCATCGCCCGGATGGCCAAGCCACGAAAAGGCCTGCCAGGGGGGCGATCTCCCACTCCGGCGAGCTGACCGTCGTAGGCCATCAGGCCCTCGACCCGGACGCCCGGCGTCTTCTCCACCAGGTGGGCGAACGCGGCCGCCTGGCCCGGCTCACGCACCGGCGAGCGTTTCGGGCCGATCCTGACCCGGCCGTTCATGGTCCAGAACCCGGCATCAAGGTCGATGCAGACCGGCAGTTCGGCGCCGCAGGCCTGCGCGGCGGCGGCGATCGGCTCCAGCGTCTGGGCCGAATCGGCCAGCAGCACGATCCCGGCGTCGCCGGAATCGGCCGCCCGCCGGGCTATTTCGGTCAGAGCCGTCCGGTCGGCACTGGGATAGCCGACCAGGCAGTCGTGCAGGCCCCGGCCGGCCAGCCACAGGGCCTCGGCCGGAGTGAACGCCAGAAGCCCCTGGAAGCCGGGCTGATTGGCCAGCACGTGGCTGAGCACGCCTGCGCTGCGCACGGACTTGGAGGCGATCCGGATCGGCAGGCCCGCCGCCTGCCGGGTCATCAGCCGGGCGTTGGCATCCAGGGCGTCCAGGTCGACGAAGGCGAACGGCGCGCTGCGATCGGCGAAAGCCTGCTCGTAGTCGCGGTATCGCTGCTGCGCGGTCACCGGGTCTGCGCAGCCGCAGCGGGCCCGAGCACCCGGGCGATGTAGGGGTTGGTGAACACCCCAGCCGGGTCGAAACGGTTGCGCACGGCGGCGAATCGGTGCCAGGCCGGGTAGCGCGGGGCCAGGTCGGCGGCCTGCAGATAGTGCCGCTTACCCCAGTGGGGCCGTCCGCCGTACTCGCTGGCGATGGATTCGACCGCCCGGAAGTAGGTCTCGTACTCGACGCCGGGGAACTGGTGGACGGCGATGAACCCGCTCTCCCGTTCGTGGGCCATCGACAACAGTGCGTCATCGGCCGCGGTGAACCGGACCTCGATGGGAAAGTTGACCGGCAGCTGACGCCGTTCGATCAGGTCCAGCACCTGCTCCAGGACCTCGCGAACCGCATCGCGCGGCAGCGCATACTCCATCTCAGTGAAGCGGACCCGCCGGCTCGACGCGTACACCCGCCAGGAGTCGTCCAGCCGTTCCGAGCCGCTGGCCAGCGCCCCGGCCAGCCGTCCGGCCGCGGGCACGGCGGGCGGAACCAGCCGGCTGATCCGCTGCAGCAGGCCGAGGCCGTGATTGGCCAGCAGCTCTTCGGTGACCCAGCGCCTGGCCGGGTTGATCGGCTGCGGCGGCTCGCCGGTGCGGTGGCTCGACATGGTCAGCGCCCGGCCTGACCAGGGCAGGGCGTAGAACTCGAAGTGGTCTGTGCTCTGGACTCGCTGCTCCAGCGAGTCCAGGACGTCGCGAAGCGGCAGCGCGGCCTCGATCTTGTGGAGCCGGAAGGCTGGAACCGCCTCCAGCTCGACCTCGGTCAGGATTCCGAGTGCGCCCAGCGATACCCGGCCCGCTCGCAGCACGTCAGGATCCGGGTCGAGATCCAGTTCGGCGACGTCCCCGGTGGCGGTGACCAGGCGGCCTCCGGTGACCCGGGACGAGATGTTGCCGAAACGGGCGCCGGTGCCGTGGGTTCCGGTGGCCAGGGATCCGCCCAGGGTCTGGGCGTCGATGTCACCCTGGTTGGGCAGGGCCAGGCCGTGGGCGTGCAGTTGCCGGGCCAGCCGGTGCAGGGTGATCCCGGCGCTGACCCGGACTCGCCCGCTGTCCGCGTCCACCACGAACGGCCGCTGCAGGGCGGACAGATCGACCATCACGTCGTCGGTGGCGACGATGTCGCTGAACGAGTGCCCGGCTCCGGCTGCCCGGATGGTCCGCCCGGCCGCCGCATGCTTGGCCACCAGTTCGCACAGCTCGTCCTCGCTGCCCGGGCGTTCGTAGAAGGCCGGAGCGCACCGCTGCTGCCCGGCCCAGTTGGTCCACACGGTCACCCGGTCAGCTTGGCATGGGGGACCGACCGGGTCCGGGGGGTGCCGAGGAAGACGCCGCGGGGCAGCAGGGGCAGCGCGAGCAGGGCGACCAGGGTCAGGACCAGGAACGCGAGCACCGGGTGGCCGGTCAGCGCGCTCACCACCAGCGCCACGATCAAGCCACCCAGGTTGCCCGACAGCCAGATCAGATTGGCCGCTGTGGCCGCGGGCACCTGACTGCGTCGCTCGCACAGATCGAGCAGGATCGGCAGCGCAACCAGCAGGGCGACGATCACCACGACCACCAAGAAGCTGATCAGCAGGCCGGTCCTGGCCACCGCCAGCAGGGCACAACCGGCGCCGGCGGCCAGGATCGCGGTCCGCAGCGCGGGCGCCTCAGCCTTCCGCCGGGCCACCAGCCCCGGAACAACGCCGGACGCCACCACCCCGGCCGAGACCGCCACGCCCAGCACCACTCCGGCGGCCGGCTCGGACAACCCCGATGGCTGCGTCAGCGTCTGCAACCAGGTGGTGAGCGCCACGAACACGCCGAAACCGGCCAGGGACAACGCCGCCAGCCGTCGCAGCACCGGGTCACCCAGCGCCACCCGGACTCCACCCGGCGCGCGATCCGCCACCTCGGCCCCGGAACCGGCCGGCCAGACCCGTAACGCCAGCAGCAGGCCGAGCGCCGCCACAGCGCCGAGAACCCCCTGCACCACCAGCAGGCGGGGCAGCCGGTCTGCTCCGAACACCGCTCCCATCACCAGCGCCAGCACCATGCCGGTGAAGATCCCGGCCGATCCGGCCGCGATTCCCGCGGTCCGCGAGGACGGCGGCAGCGAACGGGAGACCGTGCGGGTGATCGCGCCTAGCACCAGTGGCTGGGCGATCGCCACCAGCAGCTGACCAGCCAGCACGATGGTGAAGGCGTCGCCGGTCAGCCGGACCAGGCCGCCGGCTCCGGCGAGCAGCGCCCCGGCCACCAGTGCCGGGCGCAGGTACCGATCAAGCAACAGCCCAGCCGGCACTGCCAGCACCACATAGAGCAGCGGGAACGCGTTGGCCAGCCAGCCCACCGCGGCCTGGGACACCGCGTAGTGCCGGGCCGTGCCGGTGGTGATCGGCGCGAAGGTCAGCCAGAGCATCTGGGTGCTGG
>CALMAR010000402.1 GCA_937859855.1 uncultured Kineosporia sp. | reverse complement strand
GCCCAGCTGTTCATCAGCGAGAAGACGGCCAGCGTGCATGTGTCCAATGTGCTGACCAAGCTGGGCGCCTCCGGCCGCACCGAAGCCGTCGCCATCGCCACCCGCGAAGACCTGCTCTGACCCACCTCTGACCCACCTCTGACCGGCTCTGACCGGCCTGCGACGAGCGGCTGGCCTGGGCCCTGCCCCTGCACGGGCAGCTCAGTGGCGGCGGGCGGCGCGCTTGGACACGTACCGGCGGATCTTCTCGTGCGTGCCGCAGTCGTTCATCGCGCACCAGCGTCGGCTGCCGGTCTTGGAACCATCCAGGAAGAGCCACGGGCACCCGGGGCAGCGTTTCATCCGAGCCAGATCGGGCGACCTGAGCGACTGGGAGGCTGATCGGCGACCGGCCGGCGGAGCCAGCGGCTGGGTTCTGGGCGGCCTTCTGACCGAGCTCTGGGGCTGGCCAGCCGTCTTCTGGGTCAACGTGCCGGTCGGTCTGGCCGCCCTCGCGGCGAAAGCACTTCTGGGCCCGGTGGGCTCTGCGCCGGCTCATCGCCTGCTGCGCGATCGCAACCCTGGGTGCACTGGCCGGGCTGTTCGCGCCCGACCAGTAGCCATCCTGGAACCGGGCGGCAGTCACAGACGGCGCGCCTGGCGGCGGAGCCGGGCCACGGCTTCGTGACTCTGATGCCGCAGCGGGGTGTCGTGCTCGGCCAGATAGGCGGCGCGCTCCCGGACGTAGTCCTCGATGTCGAGCTCGCGCAGTACCCGCTCCACAGTGGCGAGCAGAGCTACGTTCAGCTCCCAGTACTGAGGGTCCTCCCGCGGGCCCAGCAACAGCATCTCGGTCACCCGGGCCCGGGCCTCACGCAGATCGGCCAGGGTCTGCGCCACCCGCGACGACTCCAGCTCGGCGTCGTACTCCGCCTGCGCCCCAAGCATCGTGCCGTAGGAGCGCACGCTAGCAGCGAGGTCGGCGATCAGCAGGGCGAACGCCTGCCGGACATCCTCGGCGTAGTCGTCCTCGGGCTCAGCACCTGGCTCGTCCGCGGCCTTCGCCACCGAGCCGGCGGCCACGCCGTCCACGACCGACCGGAACAGGCTGCGAATCGCGACCAGCGAATGTTCCAGGGCATCCAGCCCGTCGCGCAGGCTGGCTCCCGCGTCCGGAGTACCCAGCGCCCGGACGTTCAGCTGACGGCTCTGCTCCGAGCTGGTGATCTCCTGATCGATCCCCGGAACGTGCCGGCTCAGCCGCCGGGCCTCCTCCAGCCAGCTCTGAACCTGGCCCGACACCGGCCCGGAGGCCAGGTCGCCCGAGGCGGCCTGGAGCAGATCAGCGATCCGGGCGGCGAACTGCTCGACCCGGGCTCCGGCGTCCAGCTGCCGCACGGCCGGGGGAAAGATCACGTTGATCGCCACTCCGGTGATGGCGCCGATCACGGTCTCATAGATCCGCCCGGCGGCGGCCTCCCCGGCCCCGCCGCCACCGACCGCCAGCACCAGCATCGCGCTGATCGGCACCTCGATCAGATTCGGCCCCAGCCGCAGGAGCTGGCCGATCGCGATCGAGATCGCCACCAGAATGGCCAGGCTCCACCAAGTCAGCCCGACCACGGCCGAGAAGATCACCGCCAGGAGCACCCCGGCGACCACGCTGATCACCCGCTCGAACCCGCTGTACACGGTGCCGGTCAGGGTGACCTGCACCACCAGTAGAGCGGTCAGCGGGGCCAGGATCGGGACGGTATTGGGCGAGAGCAGGTGCGCCACTTCGTAGCTGGCCGCAGCAGCCACCGAGAGCCGCAGGGCCCGGAACATGGCGGCCTTGCCACGGCGGCGAACCCGATCCCGGGTGTCGTCCAAGGCATCGGCGAACAGCTTTCCGACCCGCTCAGCGAACAACCCCACCGGGTCATCATCCCGCGCGGAGCGGGCTGGCGTCGTCTCAGCGAGCCGCTAGCGGCTCAGCCAGCTGGCGCAGTCCCGACGTCAGTTTCCGACTCGGGGGGACTCCTGCTGATACTTGTCGATCAGCTCGGAGGCCTGGGCCTTGGTCAGCTCGCCGGGGACAGCTTCGTCCGCCTCACGGGCCAGCGTGCTCAGATAGCTGAGCTGGGCGCCGGTGGCCGGCTCGTCGCCGGTGACCCACTCCTGCGGTGGCTTGGCGGTACTGGCCTGGACCCCGGGGTCCGCATCGGTGTTCTCGGTCATGCCGGAAGCCTAGATCGAACATCCGTTCGACGCTCGTTCAGACACGCCGGACCCGTCCCCGGCCCTCTCTCTGGCGAATGCGAAGGCAGCTCAGTCCGGCACGTTCCGGCGCAGTTCAGCCAGCCAGACCGCAGCCGACGCGTCGGACGGCGCCCGCCAGTCCCCCCGGGGCGACAGCGAGCCACCAGCGGCTACCTTCGGCCCGTTCGGCATGGCTGACCGCTTGAACTGGGCGAACCCGAAGAATCGCTGGCAGAAGATCTCCAGCCAGTGCTTGATCGCCGCGAGGTCGTACTCCGGCCGCTTGTCTGGCGGGTAACCCGGCGGCCAGGTGCCTGCGGCGGCGTCACTCCAGGCGTGTTCGGCCATGAAAGCGATCCGGGACGGCGCCAGCCCATATCTGATCACCTGGAACAGCGAGAAGTCGTGCAGTGCATATGGCCCGATCGTGCCTTCGGTGCTCTGCGGTCTCTCCCCCTCGGCCGCCGGGATCAGTTCCGGAGTGATCTCCGAATCCAGGATCGCCTGCAGGGTCTTGCCCACTTCGTCCCCGAACGCGCCTGAAGCGATGATCCACCGGATCAGGTGCTGGATCAGGGTTTTCGGCACCCCGCCGTTGACGTTGTAGTGCGACATCTGATCCCCGACGCCGTAGGTGGACCAGCCGAGCGCCAGTTCGGACAGATCCCCGGTGCCGAGCACGATCCCGCCCCGCTGGTTGGCGGCCCGGAACAGATAGTCGGTGCGCAGCCCGGCCTGCACGTTCTCGAAAGTGATGTCGTACACCGGTTTTCCGTCCCCGAACGGATGTCCGAGGTCGCGCAGCATCCGCTCGGCGGCGGGCCGGATGTCGATCTCCTCGCAGGTCACCCCCAGTGCCTCGGCCAGCTGGATCGCATTGTTCCTGGTCTGGCCGGAGGTGGCGAACCCGGGCAGGGTGAAGGCGAGAATGTCGGATCGGGGCCGCTTTTCCCGGTCCATCACCTGGGCGGCCACGATCAGTGCCTGGGTGGAGTCCAGCCCGCCCGATACTCCGATCACCACCTTGGCCTGCCCGATCGCCCGCAGCCGCTGGCGTAGTCCAGCCACCTGGATGTTGTAGGCCTCGTAGCAGTCCTGCTCCAGCCGGGCCGGATCAGCGGGCACGAAGGGGAACCGCTCGACCACCCGGCGCAGTCCGATGTCACCGTCCGGGGGTCCGAGTTCGAACTCGACCGTGCGGAAGGCCGCCGGCGTCGGTCCGCTCTGGTGGTGACGCCGGTTGTCGTCGAACGTACCCATCCGGATCCGTTCCGCGGCAAGCAGTTTCAGGTCAACGTCCGCCACCGCTACCTGACTCCCGTCGCCGAAGCGTTCAGCCTCGGCCAGCAGCACGCCGTTCTCGTAGACCAGGGTCTGTCCGTCCCAGGCCAGGTCAGTCGTTGACTCACCCGCCCCAGCCGCTGAGTAGACATAGGCGGCAAGGCATCTGGACGACGCTGAGCGGCAGAGCAGGGCCCGGTCCTCGGCCCGCCCGACCGTGATTGGGCTGCCGCTGAGGTTGGCCAGCACGGTCGCGCCGGCCAGTGCGGCTTCGGCGCTGGGCGGCACCGGCACCCACATGTCTTCGCAGATTTCCACGTGCAGCACGAAACCAGGCACGTCGGTCGCGGTGAACAGCAGATCAGTGCCGAACGGCACACTCCGTCCGGCCACCTCGATGAACGCGCCCTGCACGTCGTCTCCAGCGGCCAGCTGCCGGCTCTCGTAGAACTCGCGGTACAGCGGGATGTAGGACTTGGGCGCCACCCCGAGCACCCGGCCGCCCTGAATCACCACGGCCGTGTTGTAGATCCGGTTGCGGTAGCGCAGGGGGGCCCCCACCAGCAGGATCGGAGTCAGCGCGGCACTCCCCCGGACCAGGTCCCGCAGCGCGGCCCGGACGGCGTCCAGGACCGGATCCTGCAGCAGCAGATCCTCGATCGAGTACCCGGTCAGGGTGAGCTCGGGGAAGACCACCAGCCCGGCGCCGTCCTCATGCTGCTGCTGGGCGACCGCCAGCGCCGAGGCCGCATTGGCGGCTGGGTCGGCGATTGCCGTCGGCAGGGTGCTGGCGGCCACCCGCACGAAACCCTGCGCATAGCTGGAGCGGAAGTCCATGGTCCCAGTCTGCCGGTCCCGGCCCGATCCGGTGACCGCGGGCGCCGAGGGCACTGCCCCGAACGCGGTCCGGGCAGCCGATGGCGGTCAGCGCACGAAGCTGAACAGCTGCTGTCCCGGCACCAGCGGGCTGGGTTCACCAGCGAACCGATGCCGGCCCACCGAGAACAGGACGCCGTCCGGGGCGGTGAACGACTCCTCGGCAAAGTTGCTTTCCTGGAACCAGGTTCGGATCTGGCCGGTCAGATCGGGCGGCTGGCGGGTCCGGGTCCAGAGCACAACGGTTCCGGGTCGGCACATACCCGGCAACGCGGCCACCAGCCGGGCGATGTCGTCGTCCACGATGTTGCCCATCACCCCGCACATCAGCAGCAGATCGGCCGGGACCGCGCCGAGGTACGAGCTGGTGTTTCCGGCGTCCGCCTGGCGAATCTCCATGCCCGGCAATCGGTTTCGTTCGATTCGCTCCTGGGCCCGACTGATGTTGCGGTCATCGAATTCGATCAGGGTGACTTTGGCCCGTGCGGCGTTGTCCTGTTCCAGCAGCACGTCGAGCACATCCCGGCCATCCCCGGCGCAGGCACTGGTGATCGTGATCGGCCCGGTCGTGCTGTTCAGGACATCCCGGACGTGCCCCTGCACGAAGGCCAGCCGCCGGGACAGCGCGGACCGGGGGTCGTGGTAGTCGTCGTGCCAGGCACTCCAGTCGGTGCACATGCTCAGGTCAGGGCGGGGCTGCGCTCGGCTTCGCCCTCCGAATCGGCCGTCCGGTGGCCATCGTCGAGCTTGCTCGGCCACCACATGGCCGGCCCGGCGTCCAGGTTGAGCGCCGTCACCAGCACCGATCGGACAATCATGGTGTCCAGGATGACCCCGAGCGCCACCGCCATCCCGATCTCGGCGAAGGCCACCAGCGGCAAGGTACCCAGCACCAGGAAGGTGCCGGCCAGCACCAGCCCGGCCGAGGTGATCACCCCGCCGGTCGCGGACAGCCCGATCAGCGCGGCCCGGCGGGTGCCATAGGCCGGGGTCTCCTCCCGCACCCGGGTCATCAGGAAGATGTTGTAGTCGATGCCCAGTGCGACCAGGAACACGAACACGAACAGCGGCAGCGACGAATCCGCCCCGGCGAAGTCGAACACATAGCGGAACAGCAGCGCGCTGATCCCCAGCGAGGCGCCGAAGGACAGCACCACGGTGGCGATCAGGATCACCGGCGCCACCAGGGCCCGGAGCAGGAGCATCAGGATCAGCGCCACCACCAGCAGGACCGCCGGGATGATCACTTTGTTGTCGTGGTTCTGGGCCGTTCTGACGTCGAGCAGGATCGCCGGCCCCCCGCTGACCAGGGCGCCGGCGCCGTCCACCTGATGCACCGCGGCGCGGACCCGCTTGACCGCGTCGAAGGCGGCGTCCGAGGTGGGGTCGTCGTTCGTGGTCGCCGCGATGAATGCGATCCCGCCCTGCACGATCGGCTTGGACGGCGCCCCGATTCCAGAGATGCCGGTCATGGCCTGCACCACCCGATCGGCGGCCTGCGCGTTGGCCACCACCTGGATCGGGTTGGAGGCGTCGGCCAGGCCGTGCTTCTCCAGCACCTTGGTGCCGGTCACCGCGTCGAAGTCCTTGGTGTAGGAGTCCTCAGTGGACAGGCCGTTGGCGTTCAGCTTGAACAGGCCCAGGCAGGCCAGCAGAAGCACCGCGGTGGTGCCCACCCAGACCGCTCGCGGGCGGCGGTTGATCCGAGTGCCGACCCGGGCCCAGAAGCCGGTCGCGCTGGGCTCGGGGCTGCCATAGGTGGGGCGCACCGGCCAGAACACCCAGCGGCCCAGAATCACCAGCAGGGCTGGCAGCAGGGTGATCATCACCGCCAGGCCGACCACGATTCCGATCGCCAGCACCGGCCCCATCCCGGCGGTGGAGTTCATCTCCGCCAGCAGCAGCGTGAGCATGCCCAGGACCACCGTGCCGGCCGAGGCCACGATCGCCGGAGCGGCCCGGTGCAGGGCGAAAGCCATTGCCTCGTGCCGGTTCTCGTGCCGGCGCAGCTCTTCCCGATAGCGGGCGACCAGCAGCAGGGCATAGTCCGTCCCCGCCCCGAACACGAGCACGGTCAGGATGCCCTGGGACTGACCGTTCACGGTCAGCCCGGCGTGCTTGGCCAGGAAGTAGATGATCGCCTGGGCCAGGGTCAGCGCCACGCCGGCCGAGATCACCGGCAGCAGCCACAGCACCGGGCTGCGATAGGTGAGCAGCAGGATCACGATCACCACGCCCACGGTGGCGAACAGCAGGGTGCTGTCCAGGCCCTTGAACGCTTCGGCCGAGTCGGCCGCCTGCCCGCCCTGCCCGGCGATGTGCAGGGTGGTGCCGCCGACGGCGGCGACCTTGCGCAACTGCTTGGCCACGTCGGGCAGGTCGTTCCAGCCGTTCTTGCCCAGGTCGAAGGTGACGATGGTCTGAGCGATCTGCCCGTCCGGGGAGGGGATCGGGCCGATCACATCGCCGGTGACGCCGTGCAGCTGCGCGATCTTCGTGGTGACCGCCTTGGCCTGGCTCAGCTGGGCCGGGGTGAGGGCACCGCTCTTGGCTTCGTAGACCACCGTGGTCGGGATCGCGTTCTCGGACTGGAACGCCGCCAGCTTGTCCAGCGCCTTGGTCGACTCGGCGCTGCCGGGCAGCCAGGACTTGGCCTGGTTGTCCTCCACGCCGGTCAGCTTCCCGGCGAAACCACCGAGCCCGATCACGGCGATCAGCCAGAACGCGAGCACGATCCACTTGGTTTTGGTTCCGGTGAGCTTGCCGGCGATGTGACGCTGCATGGCTTTACCTCAGCAGATCTGGTCCTGGTCGTCATCCGGATTGTCCCTGATTGATCCCTGGATGACTGCAGTCAGGGGTCCGCGTCACCCGTCGGCCTGGTATCAACCGGTCCTGCGAGCAGACTACCCACTGAATTGCTCGCCGCGGATTGGGCCGGGCCGATCTTCTTCCTGCCCCCGGCCGGAATGAGACGCTGCAGGCCATGCGCGCATACGAAACCGCCGAGTGGGTGGACCTGTTCATCGCTGGTGCGGGTGCCGCGGCAGCCCTGGCCGGCCTGGTCTTCGTCGCCGTGTCGATCAACATCGAGCGCATCCTGCAGGGCCGGGGCAACCCCGAGCGGGGCCTGCAGGCGGTGTTGCTGCTGCTCGGCGCCGTGGTGGTCAGCATCTTCGGACTCATTCCGCAGCAGCCGTCCGCGTTCGCTGTGGAAGTGGTCGCGGTCGGCGGGGCTCTGCTGCTCTGGCTCATCCTGACCGCGCCGCGAGTCCTTTCCGGCACCCGGGGGCACCCGCTGTGGGTCGCGTCCCGGCTGGCGCTGCCGGCTCCGAGCAGTCTGGCTCTGTTCATCGGAGGGATCAGCATTCTGGCCCGCGCCGGGGGCGGCATGGCCTGGATCGTGGCCGGAATCGTGGGTGCGCTGGTCAGCGGCGTGGTGATCGCCTGGGTACTGCTGGTCGAGATCCGCCGCTGACGGCGCACCCCCAGATCACCCGGGAGCTGGTCCAGCCACTGATCTCACCACCCAGACGCCAGGTATCTTGGCTGGTCAGATGAACGCGCCGTCCGTGACCCTGGCTGTGCTGGGTCCCCTTCAGGCCATGGTCGGCGGTACCGTCGCCGATCTCGGTGGCCCGCGGCCACGAGCCGTGCTGGCCCGCCTGATCGCGGCTGGCGCTGCGGTGGTCTCGACCGACCGGCTGATCGATGATCTCTGGGAGGCCGAAGAGCCCGCCCGGGCCTTGGCCGCGCTGCAGGTGCACATCTCTGGCCTCCGCCGGGCCCTGGAGCCAGAACGGCGGCCGCGGGCGCCCGCCACCGTGCTGGTCAGCGCCGCACCCGGTTACGCGCTGCGGCTGCCGGACGACGGGTGCGACGCCTGGCGCTTCGTTCAGCTGATCGGCCAAGCCACGGCCCAGGCTGATCCCCGGCTGCGGCACGAGCAGCTGACCCAGGCGCTGGCGTGCTGGACCGGGCCGGCCTACGCCGAGTTCGCTGATCAGTCCTGGGCGATCCCGGAGATCGCCCGGCTCAACGAATTGCGCCTGACCGCGATGGAAAGCCGCGCTGAGGCTGAGCTTTCACTGAGCCGTCCGGAGACGGCCGTCCCCGATCTGGACCGGCTGGTGCGCGAGCATCCGGCCCGGGAGAACGCCGTCCGGCTGCTGGCGCTGGCGCTGTACCGGTCCGGGCGGCAGGGCGACGCACTGGCCACCCTGCGCACGGCCCGCCACCACCTGGCCGAAGAACTCGGCATCGACCCGGGGCCAGCCCTGCGGGCGCTGGAGACCGGCAGCCTGAGCCAGGATCCCGGGCTGACCCTGGTCGCTAGGCCGGCCGCTGAGCCAACTGAGCCAGCTGAGCTCCGGCCCGGGCGGGACGAGCAGCGCGAAAAGCTTCAGCGTCCAGCCACTGTGGGGCGAGACGGCGAGCTGACGGCGGTCGCGGCCGCCGCCGAGCAGGCCCGTTCCGGCGCCCGCATCGTCTGGGTGACGGCCGAGGCGGGAGCGGGCAAGACATCGTTCCTCGAGGCGGCGGCGTCCCAGTTGCGGGCGGCCGCTGGCGGACGGCGTGGGGCCGTTGCCCGGAGGTGGCCGGCGCACCGCCCGGG
>CALMAR010000401.1 GCA_937859855.1 uncultured Kineosporia sp. | reverse complement strand
ATCAGCCACCAGCGGGCCGAGCCGGGCGGTGGTGGCCGAGTTCTGCGCCGCCCCGGCCCGGATGATCGCCCGGCAACGCCGCCGCCTGGCCGCGGCGCCCGACGACACCGGGGCAATGATGGCGGTGCGTACCGGCAACTGGGATCCTGCCTCACGTCGGCGCTGGGTGGACAGCCGGCTCGGCTCGCGGGCTTATCGGATCACCAGCGCCGACGGCCGCACCAGTGTTCAGGCCGATGGCCTATCGCTGGCCTCGGACGGCGCGGTCATGCTGGAGTCGACTCATCTACATCGGTCGGGTGCGGCCATGCTGTATCAGGGCGACGTGCCGGCTGTACTGGCCGAGCGACTCTTCACGCCATTCGACGACGAGATGCGGCGTTACGCGACGGTTATCCGCGATCCGCACAATCCGGTTACCCGGTTGCGGCTGGTGGTCGGATCGGAGCCGGCCGCCGGTGTACTCGGCGTCCGGGCCCGCGAGATCCTCGGCCCAGACCTGGACATGCTGATCATCATCGACCCGGTGGAGGACTGAGCGTGCACCACCTCGTGTTCAGCCCGGACGTGACCTCCCTGGGCCTGACGCCGTCCAGCCTGGCCTCGGCCGGGCGGGAACGCTGGGGATCGCAGATGTTCGTCACCGGCCGCACCGGACCCGAGGTGAGTGCGGAGATCGAGGTGGCTGGGCCGCCCCACCGGTTCAGCATCTGCTTGAGCGCCCGGGGCGACAGTCTCTTCACCGACGGCAACTGGGATCAAGCTGCGATCGTGGCAGCCTGGGCGCGGTCCCTGCTGCCCGCCAGTTTTCCGTATCGGGTCTGGCTGGTGGATGAGTGCTTCGGCGGCCATGCCCTGCTCCCGGCCGGAGTGCGGGCTGAGCAACTGGCCGACCTCTGGGTGGACCATGCCAAGGAGGGCTATCCCCCGCTGCGCCAGGACGGTGGCCGCCGCATCCCCTGAACCAAGCCTCTCACCGGCCTGGCGCCGGGGTTGCCGGTGTCGTGCCTGCGGTGAGAACACCCAGCGGCTGGTTGAACTCATGGTGCGCGGGTCGAGCTGAACCGGTTCAGGTCAGACCTGGTTCCGCCAGCTGTACTGGGGGCGATATCCCAGCATCTGCCGGGCCTTGCCGATCGAGAGCAGGGTGTCGTGGTCACCGATCTCGCCACGAACCTCTACATCCGGATAGACCTCGGCGATCAGCTCAGCGTTGGGCCGCTGCATCACCGTGTCCGGACTGGCGATGATGAAGATCTCCATTCCGGGCTGGTCATGCTCGAGTCCCAGCCGGATCGCCTGGGCGCCGTCCCGGCCATCGATGTACGCCCACAGATTCCAGCTTCGCTGCCGCGGGTCATGGTCAAACGAGGGGAAAGCGGCGTAGTCGGCCGGTTCCATGACGTTGGAGAACCGCAGCCCGATCATCTTCAGGTCCGGGTCCCAGCGGCACAGTTGCTGCGCCAGAGTTTCTTCCAGGGTCTTGGTCAGCGAGTAGGTGCTCTCCGGGCGAGGCGGATAGTTCTCGTCCACCGGGATGTAGGGCGGAGGTTCGTCGAAAGGCAGACCCAGGACGGTCTCGCTGGAGGCCCAGACAATGTTCTTGATCCCGGCCCGGCGAGCGGCGCTGAAAACGTTGAAGGTCCCGTTCATATTGTTGGCGAAGATCGCGTGATCGCCGGTCAGGCCCGGCGCAGGGATGGCGGCCAGATGCACCAGCGCGTCGACGTGGTCGTAGCGCCCCTCGATGCCGAGCAGGGCATCTAGCACCTGACCGTAGTCGGTCAGATCGATGGGAATCGAGGTGATCGCCGCGGCTACCTCATCCGGGAGCCCGGAAGGCTTCTGCTGGTCGAAGACAACGACGTCCCAGCCGTGCTGGACCAGTTCGATCACGCAGGCCCGGCCGAGCTTGCCCGCCCCTCCGGTCACCACCACCCGGGACATCCGCTCTCCCCGCTCCGGCGATCCGGTCAGTTCGGTCATCGATCACGACCTCTCTATCACATCTGAGCTCTCCCGCTCAGGTCAGGGAGTGATCACGATCCGCTGCTGGCTGGGGAAGCCGGTCCAAGCGGCCTGGACGCTGGCCAGCGGGACGGCTCGGGCGCCGACGTCGAATCTGCCGCCGCTGAGCTCTGTGACCAGGGCCGGCAACTCGGCCACAATGTCGCGCGCAGGCACCGAGCCCTGGCCGCTGCCGACGATCTGGAGGCGCACCGCCCGCAGGGCAGCCGATGCGATCGGGGCCACCGGTCCGGCCACCGAGCCGATCTCGACCCAGGTGAGCGGCTGCCCCTCGTTCCTGCGGTGACCGGCGATGGCCAGCACAGCGCTGGCCGCTGGCTCACCCCAGAGATAATCAAGGACGACGTCCACATCACCCGCGACGCGCCCGAGGTGCTCGGCGACGCTGGCCGGATCACCGCTGAGCGAGACCACGTCATCGGCTCCGAGCGCAGCCAGCCCGGCCAACCGTCCGGTGTCCCGGCCGGCGGCCACCACCCGCTGCGCACCCAAGTGCTTCGAGATCTGAACGGCCATCCGGCCCGCGTTCCCGGTGGCTCCCAGCACCAGTACGCGCTGCCCGGGCTGGAGACTGATCCGGCGGCGCAGGGCGACCCAGGACGACATGGCTGGATTCATCGCTGCGGCCACCAGAATGGGGTCGGCACCCTCCGGGAGCACGATGCTGCGGCCCAGATCGATCACCGTCTGCTCCGCCATCGATCCCATCGTGGTGCCGGGCAGCACGAAGTACCGCAGAAGACCATCGGGGCCGCGGCCTACACCGTCGATGCCCGGAATCAGCGGAAGCTCATCCGTACTGGTGTAGTGGGAACCGCTGGCCTGCGAACGGACTCGGGGGTGCAGCCCGGCGGCCACGACGTCGACCAAAACCTCGTTGTCTGGCCCGGGTTCCGGCACCGCGACATCCTGGTACGCCGGGGGCGTACTGAAAGATGTGACCACCGCCGCCTTCATTTGTTTCTCCACTCAGTTCAATAGGTTGGTAACACGAATCAAATTAGGTGGTGTTACCAACTATTGCAAGCTACTCTGCCGTCATGCCCGGACGCCGTCCTCAGCTTCCGGCTGAAACCGTGGACCTGATGGACAGCCTGGTCCAGGTCTCGTTCACCGTGATGGCGCTGCTGAGCCCGGTGGCAGCGGCCCATGAGCTGTCTTTGACCCAGCTCAGGCTGCTGGCCATCCTGCGGGATCACCGGCCCAAGATGGCTGAACTGGCCGCCCATCTTGGTTTGGAGAAGTCGACGGTGAGCGGCTTGATCGACCGGGCGGTGCGGCGCGGGCTGGTCCAGCGGGAGGCTAGTCCGCAGGACGGACGAGCCGTGCTGGTGGGCCTGACTTCGGCCGGTGAGCGACTGGCCGGCCGGCTGGAAAGCGAAATTGCTTCCCTGATCGCTCCTTTGATCAGCAGGCTCTCTCAGGCCGAGCAACAGCGCCTGAGCCGGATGCTGGGCACAGCCCTGGCGCAGGATCGGTGAGTGAGGCCAGCACCGGCCGCTCGCCATCACGTGATGGCGGCCAGACCGCCCTCGTTGGCGGCGCGGCGAGAATCCGGCTCTCGGTACTGGTCCAGCCACTTTCGGAACGCGCGCGATGACAGAGGATGACTGTGCAGATAACCCTGGGTCTCGTCGCAGCCCAGGTCGCGCAGGACGGCGAGGGTCTCGGCATCCTCAACTCCCTCGGCGATCAGCCTCATCTGCAATCGATGAGCGAGGTTCACCGTAGCGGCGACGATCGCCCGGGTTCGCGGCATCTCCAGCACGCGTGCCGTGAAGGAACGGTCGATCTTCAGTTCGGTGGCTGGCAGATCATCGAGGTAGCTGAGCGACGAGTAGCCGGTGCCGTAGTCGTCGATGCTCAATCCAACGCCGCGAGAGGTGATCTCATGCATCACCCCGAGAGCGAGGACGGGGTCGTGCATGACCATCGACTCGGTCAGCTCCACGACGAGACGCTCCGGGGCAAGGCCGCCACCCAGCACGCTGTCCAGGAGCGGGATCAGGCCGGGGTCACCGAAGCAGCTCGCGGACAGGTTGACCGACACCCGCAGGTCGTGGCCCGCCGCAGCCCACGTCGCTGCCTCCTCGGCGCTGCGGCGGAAGACCACGCTGGTGAGGGCAGCCATGAGCCCGTTGACTTCGGCGAGGTCCAAGAACCGGGCCGGTGCCAGCAGGCCGAGCCGGGGGTGATACCAGCGCACCAGGGCCTCGGCCCCGGTGACCCGGCCGGTCGAATCGATCTGGGGCTGGAAGAAGACCTCGATCTGCCCTGCTTCACCCTCACCAGCCAGGGCGGCCTGAAGTTCCTCACCCAGTTGGAGATCTTCCTTGGCGCGAGCATCGAGGGCGGCATCGTAGGCGCGCACTCCCTCCGCCCGGCTCTTGGCCAGATACATCGCGACGTCGGCCCGCCTGATCATCTCGTCGGCGTCCACGCCCGGACCATCCCGGTATGAGATCCCGATACTCGCACCGAGGCGCATGCGCAGACCGTTGAGACTGTCGATCCGCCGCACCGCCTGAACCAGACCTCTGGCCGTCGAGACAACCTCGGACTGACCCGCGTGAAGGCAGATGGCGAACTCGTCACCGCCCAGCCGAGCCAAGAACGCGTCCTTCGGCAGCAGTCGCGAGAACAACCCGGTGACATGCTGGAGTAGCTGGTCCCCGACGGCGTGTCCGTACCGGTCGTTCACGTGCTTGAACCGATCAAGGTCGACGATCAGGACAACGACCGGCTCTGAGGTGGCTAGAGCCGCACTGAGACTGGCGGTCAGAGCGCGCCGGTTGCCCGCTCCGGTCAGCTCATCGGTGTGCGCCTCGATCCTGCTGCGAGCCAGCGACTCCAGCTCCTGCACCATCCGGACCAGGCGCACACAGGCCATCACGGCGGCCGCGACGGCATAGGTCAGCGGCCAGGCATTCCTTTCGGAGACCGCTCCCCAGACCAGAGCCGACACCGCCGCGATGAGCACGACAAGCGCTCCCACCGTGGCTGATTGGGTCGACGAAGCCGCAGCCGGTTCCCGGATCATCTGCCGGATCCGGATGATGCGCAGGACCGTGAGGCCCAGGATCAACCAGGCCAATGGCCGGAAGGGCGATTCGATGTCACCCGCGAGGTGCAGCGCGCTCTCCAGAACGAGAGCGGTGATCGAGCAGCCGGTGAACAACCACATCCTCAGGTCGCGAATGAGTCTGGCCAGACTGGCGATCGACACGCAGGTGCCCGCAATGACCACCAGCGCACCGAATGCCAGGACGTGCACCTGACGGGCCAGCAGGTCCATGCCCGTGACCGATCCATGCAGACCGTGGGCGATCAGGTTTCCGAGCGCGGCGACCACCAGGACGGCGCCGAGTCCGTTGAGCTTGTCCCCCGGTTGAGATGTCCGGCTGGCGACCCGGTTCCAGTGAACCAGGGCCTGGTAGAACACCGGGCCCGCCAGCAGCGCCCCGGCCGAAAGAACGAGATCCGCAGGCTGGTCCAGGGCGCCACGCGGCCCCCCGCCGGCCAGTCTCATTGCGAGTGCGAGCCCGGAAGTCGTGACGAGGATCCACCCGCCTAGGCGGGTCAGCGCTGAAATCCGGCGTGCGTCCGCCCTGCTGTCATCCTCAGCAGCCGGAACACCTGTCTCCGGCTGCATCGTCAGAGGTGCGAACGTAGCCACCTCGGCCCTGTCGACGCTAGGCCGCCGCGGATGAGACCTGGCGGAACACGTCGCGCTCAGCCGGCCTAACCCCCTGTTGCAGATTGGTCGACTCTTTCAACGCCCGCGCGGCCTCGACCTGTATGACCTGTCCGCCTTTGTTGCGATCTTCTCTCAGCTCCTGATTCGTCCGGGCGAGCAGGGACGCGCCGGCGCTCTGGTCGTGGGGCCTGTTGGTCCAATCAGGACAAATTGCCTTTCAGTTACGCCTGTCGCCCTGGCGTGGGGACCTCACAAACTGCGACTTCCGCGCCGTCGCAGAATGTCGTTCACAAGTGGCTGGCCCCACCTGACGCGAAAATGGTGGACGAATACGCGAACACCTGGACCATCGGCAGTCACCCGCTCGAGGTCCCAGCACCTCGCACCTGGTTCGAGCGGTGTGACTTCAGCAGTACGTTGATGCCACGGCCTGATCTGGTTGGCCGCGATCTGAGTCAGGTTCAGCGTCGGGAGCAGCCGCAGGGCCGGAGCGTGCGTGCCGTGGGTAAGAACGGCAAGTGCCTGGTCAGGGCCGACCGCATCGACAACCGGCATCGGGTGAACGTATTCCTCAGTGGGAGCAGAGTTGTCGCGGCTCAGATGGGCTAGTCGCCGAGTGACCCTCGGCCAGATGCTCGCATCTTGACGTTTGCTGGTTCCCCCCCGCACATCGGGATAGACGATCACGGACCGGGTGCCACCCCCTTCAACCTCCACGGCGGCGCGGGTCCAGGTCACAGTTACAGCCGTACCTCGTTGCCCTTGCTGTTGGCCCCATGAGCGCCTCTTCAAGGTCGCAGCACACCTATCACGACGAAAGGACCCAGATGGACGTGCGGCGTGTTCCTTGTTATGGCCGACCTTATGCTGGATCAATGTTGCCCCGGCTCGAATTCATTGGTGAAGTCGGGCGTCGATCTGCCCTTGATCAGGCTCTGCGGTATTTCCAGTCCGGCGAGCGACTCGCCGACGCGGACAAGCTTTCGGTCGCTGAGCTCATGGAAAAGCTTGACCGTGAGAACACCGAATGGGCGAAAGAGGTGGTGGCCCGAAGCGGCTGGCCGCTGATCGCCGAGGTCGGACCCACTGCTGTCCGACAGTTCTGGCTGCTGGTGCAGCACGCGGATTCGGATCCGGACCTTCAGGCTCGGTGCCTGACCCTGATGGAATCGCTCATCGCGGGGCCAGGCTTCCAGGTCGGCATGGGCGTATCTCACCGACCGGGTACGGAGGAACAACTCCCAGCCGCAGCTCTACGGCACCCAGGTCGAGTGGACCGCCGACGGTTGGCAGGCGGCCGATCTCATGGATCCTGACGGCGTCGATGGCCGGCGCGCCGAGGTCGGCCTGGAGCGTCTTTCGGACTATCTCCGTTCTTTCGAGCACGACAGCGATTAGCCTGCCGCGAGCCAGTGTTCGTGGCCTGACAGCGGCCCGTCCGGCCAAAGCCGCCAGAGTGGCTGGGTGTGCGGTTACTTCTGCGTGATGATCTGAATGAGGTTGCCGCAGGTGTCATCGAACACGGCGACGGTGACTGGCCCAAGATCGGTCGGCTCTTGCGTGAACTCGACGCCCGCGGCGCGGAGACGGCCATATTCGGCTTGGACGTCATCGACGGCAAATTGCGCGAGCGGGATGCCGTCGGCGACCAAAGCGTCGCGGTACGGCTTGACAGCCGGATGGCTGGCCGGCTCGAGGAGCAACTCAGGACCATCGGGCGATGCGGGAGAGACAACGGTGAGCCATGAGTTGTCTCCCAGTGGGACGTCAAGGTGCTTGCGGAAGCCCAGGACGTCCGTATAAAAGGCCAGTGCCTTCGTCTGATCATCGACGTACACACTGGTCAGCTCGATCCTCATGTAGTGCTCCTGTCTGGTGCCGGGGTTGGCCATCGTCGATCCGAACGGCGGTCGGCAGGGGTCGGTTCATGCTCGGCTGATCCGCCGCCGGACGATCGTTGCGACCTGGCTAGCGTCGGCCAGCGCGGTTGGATCGGCCAGGCCTTCGACGTCTCCATGGGCGATCTGGTGTCCGTGGGCGCGGATGGTCCCGGGTGCGCGATCCGATTTCGGGGCCACAACGGGCCCGGTGCCCACCAGCGAAGCGACGATCTCCAGGTCGGTCAAGAGATTCATCATTCGCCCTAGCGTGTTGGGCGGCCTGGCGGGTGGTGCCCAGGCGGTTGCGATCTCTGACCAGGCGTACTCCCCGTCCCGCAGGCCGTTGATGGCGACCTGGGTGGCATCGACCGCAAGGCGTCCTGGCCGGAACGCCAGACAGTGAGCGGCGGATCGGGTACCTGGTCAAGTACCTCACCAAGCGAGCAGGTCCACGCGCCGCCGCCGCTGAGAGGGCTCTCCGCGCTGCCCTGGTCGAGCGTCGGGCGCCTCTCAAAGTCAGCTCAATTCGCGCCCAGCCTAGGCCGCCAAGGCCGCCGAGTTGTGGCTCGCCGAGGTTGAGCAGGCAGTCTATGCGGGACAGAGAACTCCCGGAACGCTGGCCACCTACGAATCGGTGTAGCGCACTCACGTCAAGCCTGCTCGGCCGTGAGCATGCTCCGAGACCGCCGGACTGCGATCGGTCAGCACGTCGAGCCGGTGTCCTGATTCGCCGAGTGGCTGGCGGCATGATCCATCGAGCGCGCGCCAGGTCTGGCGGGAGGTCCGGGACGAGCTGGCCATAACCGGCTTGGTGAGCCGCACGCTTCGCAAGACCGTGGCCAGCTTCCTGGATGACGCAAACGTGTCCGCTCGCAAGATCAGCGACCAGCTCGGGCACGCGAAGATCAGCATGATGCAGGACCATTACCTCGGCCGCCGTCTCACCGACCGGCAACCGCCGAGGTTTTCGAGGCCATGCTCGACAACCCCGACGACGATAAAGAGTCCCAATAGTGTCCCCAGGCCTTATCACCGGCCTGCGCCCGAGTCACCGACGTGCCCCCTGACCTGCTGTTTGGTGCGCCGCCAGGGACTCGAACCCCGAACCCGCTGATTGGTTATTCGTATTGATTATCCTTGCCCACTCCCCACTCTTTATAGCCGTTTAGCAGCGACGACGGCCAGTGCAGGTTGTTCGACGATGCTTGTCACGACCTGTGACTGCGGGTCGTTTCCCATGGTTAAGCCATGGAAATGATCATCAAGTGATTGCCGCCTTCAGGCGTCTAGCGTCTTCGCCATCTCTCTTATGAGGTCACGCGCGCGCCAAGCCACCAGAGCCACCGTGAGGCCCCAGCCCAATGTAAGCAGTGCAAGATATGTAAAACCGAGGATGAACGGGCTTAGCAGCACTAGTGGCACGAGAAGGCCACCATCGAGCGGACCGAGAACCTTGGGTCCGAGGACCAGGTACATCGAGGATGGCACCCCGAGAAGGAGCAGCGCGCGCACGACCGACACCACGGCCAGGGCGACTTGGTCGTCGTACCGCTTCAGCTCCAGGGTCACATCATCGGGGAGTCTGGCCATGAAGATCTTCTAGCGCATGGTCGGGCTCTTGGTGGGGACGACACGTCGACGTGCTCGCGGGGCTCAGCTCGTATTCGATTCCAAGTGTCCCGACCCCCACTTTGGCGAAACAACATCGACCTGCCGTGTCAGTTGCCATCGCCTATCAAAATGCTGTCTCACCTGGCCAGACGTCGAGCAGGAAGGTTGCGGTCGAGCACATAACCAGGCGTTGGCTGCGGTCTCTCAGGATGGGTTAGATATGGAGATGACCACGTACAGCGAGGTTGTGGCTCTGGGGTGAAGTCTCACCAGCGTGGTCACGTAGGACTCAATCAGATAACTTTGGGATCTGACAGACATTCGCTTAGGGCAGACAACTTCTTGCCCTCTACACGGACTTATTGGTGGTGGAATGCTAGAACCGGACTTGGATCACAAGTACTCCTCCGTGAAGGGCTTCACTAATTGGAGTGAGATAGAAATAGACGCGGACCGGTTCTCCAACAGCCTGAACCAACTATTCTCTCTCAAGTCGCAAGCATCGCCGGAGATATTTCAGCGAATGGTGTCCGAGACAGTATTGAGGGCTGCAGCATTTGAGAGTGGCGCATTAGAAGACTTATACGAAGTACCACCTGGTTCGACTATGTCTGTCGCACTCGATGCGCCAGGGTGGCGGGATTCCCTTAGAGACGTTCCGTCTGCTGGGATCCCTGACGCACTACAGGTGGTAAACGATCAATTCTCTGTTTATGCTTTCCTTGCATCCGAAGCCAAATCGCCAGGCTCTTATGGCATGAACGAAGCATGGATCAGAGAATTGCAGCGAGATCTGGTCGCTGGCCAGCCCTATTACACTGTCAACACGTCCGCTGGAATGCAAAAACAACGCCTGGTAGGCGGCACATACAAGTCTTACTCAAACCACGTTCGATCTCGAAACAGCAAGTGGCATAGCTATGCTCCCGTCCTTGATACCCGCAGCGAAATGCAGGAAATGGTTCAAACTCTCAGACAAGCTGAATCTGATCAGTGGCAACCACTCCTTCTTGCAGCTTATGCGCACTGGGCACTTGTCCATATTCACCCTTTTCCAGACGGTAATGGAAGGACCGCTAGGGCTCTGGCATCCTTCTATCTCCTGCAGCACACAAGCCTGCCCTTCTTGGTCTTTGCCGATCGTAAAAGTGTTTACTTTCAAGCACTGGAGCGCGCTGATGCAGGTGACATCAAAATTTTCGCGGATTATGTGCTTGACCGATTTGAAGACACCGTAACGTTGGTACTTGAATTGGCCGAGACACAGAAGTCGGATACCGCGACAGAGACTCGATTGATTGGCGAGTTAGTTGGCCGCCAAGGGGGAGCCCCAAGGGTGGAAGCGCCGGGAGAATGCGCCACACGCCTAAAATCGGAGCTTTATGTTCAACTGAAGGAACTGGCCTCTGACACCTCCGTCGCTGGATCAGTTGATATCGAAGTAGGGGTCAACTACGGTGGCTCATATAGATCAGGATGGTCGGTGGCGAAAGGATACCCCGTACCGGAAGAAGCAGATGAGGATGGCTGGATGGTCGAAGGTATTGAAGTGCGCGCGAGTGTCACCTCTGTTCAAAAAGTCCGTACAGCCACCCCCGTCTATGTCTATTCGGTGAATCAAATCCGTGACTCCCGCCCAGTTATGGCCGAGATCCCAGGAAAGGAGCATATCCAGTTTCGTTTGGAGGATTTGTCCCCTGAGCTGTCTGAAGCAGCGAAGTCAAGGGTTTCTTTGTTTGCCAAGCGCATAGTCGCAGCATCGGTTGCGCAGCTCAGAAAAGAGTTGCAGGAATTGTTATTTCAACATGGCACCCTGAATGATTGATGATCTAAACCGCAGAATTCGGGTCGAACCTGAATGTAGTGAGGATGACCACGAATTCGCTTGCAATCTGCAGGTCAGGCCCTGCATCGTCCGAAAGACTCCTCAGCACCCCATCCAGACACTCGTCGCCGGTAAGCGCATGGATTAGGAGTGATTGTGAACGTTGACGAAGAATATCAAGAAGCTATCGTGGATACTACAACTATATTAAACGAACAATCAATAATCGCCGCACTGGACCAAACTGGTTTTCTGCTGGAACAGCGTGTCGCGCAATTATTGATGGCCAATGGACAGTTTACGGACGTTGCTTTAAATAGCCCATTTCAAGACCCGGATAGTGGTAAGAGTCGAGAGATAGATGTCACGGCCAATATGCTGAAAGCGGCGGGTGACGGCAGTATGGGTGCCGCATACCTTGAAGCCAAGCTAGTCGTCGAATGTAGAACATTCGTGACCCGCTAGTTATAGTTGGAAGTGAAGTATCCACGAACGGCTTTGGCTATGGGAAGACGTGGCATACTGAATTCGATCCACTTCTCTTTGGTTGGTCGAAGCGGCCTTTTTATTCGACGCAAAGCGCCCTGGATTTTAATAAGCTGCCAGACCAATTGTTCGGTCGCGGCTTTAAAGGAAATCAAGTCGCTAGACTGCAGAGACGACATAACAAGTGGCAAGCCGATAACTCTGGAGTGTTTGAAGGTATCGTATACCCTCTTGCTAAGGCGATTGATTCTAGTACTCCAAGGGAATTGACCGATCCTTCTGATTGGGAGAATCCCAGCTTCGTACTAATTTACCCGATTCTTATAACCAACGGGCCTATTTACACTGTAACCGTTAGGAAGTCTGGTGAAAGCGTAGACGAGGTTAAGAGGGCCCCAGTTGTGAGAGAATTTAGTGACAATTCGCTTGATGGCACTTATGCATTCGAGATAGTTCAATTTAGCCATTTCTCCGAGTATCTTGAAGTCCGACCTTTGCAGACATTTCAGAAAGTTACTGATGCGCTGTCAAGTAATGTTCGCTACTTCAATCCCAGGTGGCTTTTGAAGAATCTAGGTCAACCCCGCGATAGCCAGGGATTCGATCAGTGGATCAGCGTCTATTCGGCTGCTTATGAGAATGACGAAGCGTAGGGTGACTGTCCCATCCAGCATCTGACGAGTGATAGCTAACAGTTTAAGGTGGCGGTCCGGGCCCGATGGGCCATGACATGGAGGCATGCGCCTTAACTGCTTGGTGCTCTCGTCGATCGGGCAGACGTAGTCCAACGCCGCCCCGGTCAGAGCCGCCAC
>CALMAR010000400.1:267-4059 GCA_937859855.1 uncultured Kineosporia sp. | reverse complement strand
CCGCCTGGTGGCAGACCGTCCCTCAGCTAGCCGCGATGATCACCGGCGCCAGCGCCGACGACCCTGAGGAACTGGCGCTACGCCGAGCATTCACCGTCGAAGCGGCCCGTCGACTGGCAGCGCCACGAGGGCCAGAGAGACAAGCGGCGCGCTAGCGAAGCGTCGCCGAGTCTGCAGACCGTGGACCAACACCGTCGTGCGTACCCGTCTCCGCAGTCGCCGGCCACGATTACCGCACCCACCGACATCACCACGGCCGGCCGGTCACGACAGCCACTGATCCTGCTCGCCCGCTCCGATCGCCATCGGCCACTGCGGATCGCCGCGGCCGCAGCAACCGCCGTCGCCGCCGGGTGGCTCGGAGCTCGTATCGGCATCCCGAACCCCGTCGCCGGCATCGCAGACCGACTCGGGGTGATCGCCCTCCCCGTCGTCGCCGGGTTGTGGCTGGCCGCAGCAACTTTCACCTACGCGTCCCACCGGCAGCCGCGACCACCGTCCCGAATGACGTCGATCAATCCATCGTTGTCAGCCGAGGCCCAGTCCCTAGCTCGGCAGGTGGGCTGGGAGCCGAGGGTCGGTCGGTGAAAACGCCGGCCAGCAGCAGTCTGTGAGCTGCGCGTGGGCCAGCCAGCCGGCGGTCTCCAGCCTGATGAGCTCCGTTCGGCGTGGAGCGGATGGTGCCGTCTTCGCTGATCAGTGTGGCCGCGTGGTTCTCCAGGCCGAAAACCCATCCAGGCCGCCGGTTTCCCAGGACCAAGGCTGCGGTGGCGTAGACGTCGGCCCACATCAGGTCCGGTCCGATCACGGTGGCTGACAGCAGTCCCTGGGGTGCTGATCCGGTGGCAGGATCGACGACGTGCTCGTCGCGGGCGGCGGTGCCTGATGTCGCGACAGCGCCGGTGCGGAGCGGGACCCGCCAGCCGCTGCCGGACGTTTCGAAAGTGTGCTGCACGGCCCAGCCCTTGACCAGGCCGGTCGGGTCGAACGCGAGTTCCCCGCCGGGGCCGGGCAGTCAGGCGGAGAAGGCGCCCTGGGTGCGCCGACGGGCCCCTTCGCACAGCTCAGCCACTCGCCGCACTCGTGGAGAGGCATCGTCGAGGCGAACTCCGCCCGCCGAATCCTGCTGACCTGACTGCCTGGCTTCCAGGTGCTGAAGGTGGCGTCGTCGGCTCGCAAGGACGTGAACATCTGGGCAACCGCCCTTGCCGCCTCCCGGCAGCGAGCGTGTGGACCGCGTACGTGAACGCTGACGGGAAGCCCATGATCTGGATGGGCGGTCACAGGTTGGCCTGGTCCATCGCGGACTGCAGGGACTGATGTAGCCGTCGCTGGTGACGGTTACTCCGGACACGGCGTCGATCTGGCGGCTCTGAGCCTTCACGGCCTCCTGATTGAGGGCGGGACGGCGCAAGCGTTGATCTCCTGGTCACGCCCGTTCTCGGTCAGGTATACAACCGCCTCGGACTTGATGATCTTCCCATTCTTGACCGTGATCCGGACCTGGACCGGCCCCACCGTGTGTCCGCCGCCTCGCCCATGTACGTCCCAGACGTTGAACAATCCCGACGAACGATCCGGAACCGGTCGAGGCTGAACCACTCGCGAGCAGCCGGACATCGTCCCGTCCGAAACCGCGGTGGTGCTACGGGAAACTGGTTGCCGCATCCGCACTCGGGTCGGGTGTCCGGCTCAGTGCCGGTGCTTGCGGCATCGCTGGCCGTGGACGACGAGGCGACGAGGCCGGTGTGGTAGCTGAACAGCAGCACGAACGCGCGGAGGGTGCTTCGCCTCGAACCGGGCAGCCACGAAGATCAAACTTACGTCAAGGCGTTCTTCCAGGTTCGGAACAGCCCACGTCGAGGAAAGCCATGTCGTATCGACCTATCAGATGGCCGGGACGATGGCAGGAGCAAGTCATGGGCAGGACGGTAGAGGTCGGCGAAAAGGCCGTCGTCGGCGAGAGTTTCGGCACCCGCGTGCTCCGGCGCCCGGTCATTGCGACCGTGATCGCAATTGGGCTGGTCGGCGGGGTCTGCGGGGCGGCGGAGGCCGGTACGTCGTTGACCAGCAGCACGAACGTTGCGAGTTCGGTCCAGGGAGCGCTGGTCGACATCGTCAGTACGGAGAAGTACGCGGGTGCTGTGGCGGCCGGCACCGGGATGGTGGTCACGAGCGATGGCGAGATCCTTACGAACAACCATGTGATCAACGGTGCTACCAGCATCAAGGTCACTGTCGTCTCCAGCGGAAAAAGCTATTCGGCGTCCGTTGTTGGTACCGACCCGACCGACGACGTCGCGGTCATCCAGCTGAAGGGCGCCAGCGGCCTGAAGACGCTGCCGATAGGGAACGCCAGTTCGTTGAGCCAGGGCCAGAAGGTGGTGGCGCGCGGGAACGCCGGGGGCACTGGCACGATCAGCACCGTCTCGGGAACGGTCACCGCTCTGAACCAGTCGATCACCGCCTCCAGCGACGACGGGTCCGGCGCCGAGCAGCTCACCGGCCTGATCGAGACTGACGCCCCGATCGTCGCGGGCGACTCGGGCGGAGCGCTGGCTACCACCTCGGGCAAGGTGATCGGGATGAATACGGCTGCAGCGGTAACAAACTCGATGTCGAAGCAGGCCTACGGCGGTTCTGACGGGTCGGGCAGCTCCGCCGCCGCGAGCGACGCGTACGCGATCCCCATCCAGTCGGCGCTGGACATCGCGTCGAAGATCGTGAACGGTGAGGCGAGCTCGGCTATCCACATCGGCATCCAGGGCTTCCTCGGCGTCGAACTGCAGGCAGCTGCCGCGAGCCACGGGTACAGTCGCGGTTACGGCGGCTACGGATATGGCAACGCGTACGGCTTCGGCTCCGCCGGGACGACGTCCAACATCACCGGTGTCACGATCGCCGGTGTGATTGACGGCGGTGCCGCAGCGGCCGCAGGCCTGACCGCAGGCGACGTCATCACCTCGGTCGACGGCAAAGCGGTCGACAGCGCGACCACCCTGAGCACGATCATGGACGGCACGAGCAGCGGTGAGAAGGTCAGTGTCGGCTGGACTGACTCATCGGGTGCATCGCACACAACCCGGATCACTCTTGCCGCAGGTCCCGCCGACTGAGAGCCACGAGCGCAGGTCGGTCAGCCAGTACGTAAAGGAAATTCAGGTCCCAGGTCAATTTCAATTGGGCGCATCAACTCGAGGTGCGCAAGCCCACGCCCGAACTGGCTCTCGCTGCGGGATGCCTGCTCCGGCCGGCCGTTCATCACGTTGCAGCCCAGATCCACCGTGATGTGGATGGCCCGCTTCCAGTAGCGCACCGCGGCCTGGCGCTCGTCCTCGTCGGGGCCGGATCAGCAGTACAGCGGCAGGACGGACGACACTTCGACGCCCGCGCCTTCCAATGCGGTCTTGAACTTCCTGACCCTCGCCGTGCGCTGTGCATTTGGACCCAGCCGCCGTGGACCAATGGCTCGACACGCATGCCCCTACGATCGGCGCCGGCCAGCGCGCAGCCGTGACCGGCATAGCGGCTACGGACGCGCGCTTGAGTGTCCTGGTGTGCCCTGCCGGAACTGGAAGTCCTACATGGCAGGCGCACTCGCGCACGCCTGGGCAGACATCACCGCCGAGGACGCGGACGGTCATGGTCGTGTGGTCGGGCTGGTCGTGTCGAAGATCACCACCCAGGTCCTCGTGGACGGCGGCGTCGAGCACTCCCCGGAACATCACACAATGGCTCCACGCTCAGGACCGTCTAGCCAACGGCTCCACCCATCCCGGCGACGTCGCCGGG
>CALMAR010000400.1:0-257 GCA_937859855.1 uncultured Kineosporia sp. | reverse complement strand
CCGCCCCGGGCCCCGGCCCCGGCCCCGCCCCCGCCCCCCCCCCCGGCCCCCCGCCCCCGGGCGGCCGCACCAGCCACGCCAGGCGCGAGTACCGTCACGGCCGAGACGCCGCAGGGTCGGCAGCCGCGGCGAACTCCTCCACCGTCATCACCGCGCAAGTTACCGGCAGGATCCGGTGCAGTAGGAACTCGTTAAATTTTTTTTATGTTTCGGCGACCTCGTAGATCTACACCACGACATCGAGGTCACGATCCGTC
>CALMAR010000399.1:44434-53842 GCA_937859855.1 uncultured Kineosporia sp. | reverse complement strand
GTCGTTCAGGCAGAAAAGCGCGTCGAACCGGGCGCCGGCGCGGATCAGCGCCGCAACCGCGGCGTAACCGGCCCCCCGCCCCCAGCCCTCGGTCGGAACGACAAGCTTCTCGATGACCTTGCGGCCGGCTTCCAGATGAGCAAACCGGTAACCCTCAAGCCGGTCGGCGGCCGCTCCAACTTTGTTCGGTCCTGGAAAGGCACCGACCGCGGCGATGCGACGCCGCCCGGAATCGAGAAGATGCCGGGTCGCGTCACGAGCCGCGGCCTGGTTGTCGATGGCGACTGTGGGGAAGCCGCCGTGCCGCATCTGTTCTCCCAGCAGGACGGTCGGCATCGTGAAATCCTGGCGCTGCAGGTCCTCCAGTGTGATCTCTATCGGGCTGAAGATCAGGCCATCGATCACGTGCGTGCGATAACCGGCCAGAGCAGCCAGTTCACGTTCCCGATCCGCGCCGGTCTGTTCCATCAGCAGGGTCAGGCCGTGCATCGCCGCAATTCGCTGGACGTGGTCCGCCAACTCGGCGAAATACGGTGCGGCGATCTCTGGCACGGCCAGTCCAATGATGCCGGTCCGGCTGTTCCGCAGGGATCGGGCGCTCGGGTTGGGCCGATACCCCAGCTCATCGATCGCCCGCTGAACGCGAGCCCGGGTCTCGGGCCGGACATGCACGTAGCCCCGGACCACGTTCGAGACGGTCCGCTGTGACACCCCAGCCAGCGCTGCGACGTCACCTGCGCTCGCCGCCATCTCGTTCCTCATCCTTCGTCTTGCCCGAGATGGGCGCCCGCCCCACGCTCATGCCGGCCGTGGCGAGACGGCGAACCCCCTCAGCCGGTCGAAGCGAGCGTACCTTCTGGCGCCGCGGACCTTCATCCACTTCGCCTGATGTCTGGCGCTGCTGCGGGCAGGACGCCGCGAGCAGAGATCTCCCTGCACACAATGCGATCAACCCAGGGGCGGCCGGTCGCGCGCTGGTCGTGGGCTGGCAGACCCAGCGGCCAGGGCGACGTCCCAGCTGCGCGAGGTCAGTGGAAGGGTGGTCCCTCCGGCGTCTCCTCACCGGCAGCCACCCGGTCGGAGATCCGGGCGCCGGCAATGCGCTGCGCTCCACCGGAGCCGATGTCGTCCGGTCCCGGCCCTGGCTTGGGCGGGTTCTCTGCCGTTCCCGGCGAACCTTCGCTGCGCGGCTGGTCGACCGGTTCATCCACCATGTGCTCGACCCGCGAATCTCCGGATTCGGCCTGCCCGGACGGGGTGTGCACGCCCTCGACCTGGGTTCCGTCTTCGGCGTTGGCGACGGCGTCATCCACGGTGGCTCCGCTACGTTCCGCAGCCGGGTCCCGGAAGGTCTTGTCCTCAGTTGGCATCTCTGCTCCTCATCGAGTCCGTCGCGTCCGCGGCTCTGAAATGGGTTGCTTTCGCCGGATTGGTCCCTGGTACTGCCTGGGTATGGTGCGCTGGTGACGCCGACGCAGCTTCGAGCCTTCTCCGCCGTCGTGCGGCTCGGTTCGGTGAAAGACGCTGCGAGCGAGCTCAGCGTCACCGAAGCAGCTGTGTCGCTGCACATCGGCTCGCTGCGCAAGGAACTGGGCGATCCGCTCTTCACCCGTACATCGTCCGGGCTGGCCTTCACGCCCGGAGGCCTGCGGCTGGCCCGGCGGGCGGTGGAGATGCTGGGCCTGCAGGACCGCACCGTGCGGGAGGTGAGCCAAGCCAGTCAAGGACGCCGATTGCTGCGGCTGGCGGCGTCCAGCCTGTTCTCCGAGTTCGCGGCGCCTGGCTTGATCGAGCTCTTCACCGACCGAGCCAAAGACCTGGACGTGGAGATGATCGTATGTCACACGCATCAGTTCCGATCGTTGCTGGAGAGCAGGGCGGTGGACGTCGCCATCGGGCCGCCACTGCCCCGCGAGCCCGACCTGCTCATCCACGAGCCGTTCCTGCGTTACGAGATCATCATCGTGGCCGGTGGCGAACTGGCTGATGACTCCGCGCTCGAAGATCGGGCCTGGATGAGCGACCAGACCTGGCTGCTGGGGCCGTCCGCGGTGGGCGACGATGGTGTCGTGCCCCGAGCGCTGCGGCACTTCGCAGTTCCCGAAGGCAGCCAGCGGATCTTTCAGAGCAGCGCGGCCGCGCTCGAGGAGTGCAAGCGTGGCCACGGTCTCGCCTTGGCAGTGTCGTTCGCGGTTCGGTCCGATCTGGCTGCGGGGACCCTGACCAGGGTCAACGGGCACGCCTTCGATGGTGTCGGGGCGTGGAGCGGGTCGACCCTGCCGATGCACAGCGTGCTGCCCGCGGCGGCCGAACTGATCCGGTTCGTCAGTACTCCGCGGGCGATGACGGCCATGATGCGCGGGGCGGGCACGCACGTGGGTCACTTCCGGCCGTCCGTCCACATCACGCTCTGGAGCTGAGCGCCCGGCGCCCGGCTTCCCGCGCATGGATAGGGCCGCTGACGTCGGACAATGACAGCGGCGGCCGGTCGTCCCGGCGGCTGGCGATGATCTCGGCGCAGATCGAGAAGGCCGTCTCCTCCGGGGTCAGCGCACCGAGGTCAAGGCCGATCGGGGAGTGCAGCCGCTTGATCTCGACGGGATCGGCTCCGGCGTCCAGGAGCCGCTGGATGCGATCGTCGTGGGTCCGGCGGCTGCCCATGGCGCCGATGTAACCGGCCTGGGTGTTCAGGCCGGCCATGATGGCCGGAACGTCGAATCTCGCCTCATGAGTGAGAACGCAGATGGCGTCGCGCTGGGTCAGGCTGGGGCCGATCCGTTTCAGCAGGCGATGCGGCCAGTCGACCACGATCTCGTCGGGATAGGGGAAACGTGCTCGGGTGGCGAAGACTTCGCGGGCGTCGCAGAGCGTGACGTGATAGCCGAGTATCTTCGCCGCTTCGGACAGAGCTCCGGCGAAGTCCACCGCACCGAAAATCATCATCTTCGCCGGTGGCATGAACGACTCGATGAACACGCTGACGTCGCTGCGCCGGGCCTCCCCGGCGGCCCCGTAACGGCGGATCCGGGTCGCACCGACCGCCAGTTCACCTCGGGCATCGCGTGACACGACGCGATCGAGCTCAGCATCCCCCAGCGAACCGATCACCGAAAAGCCGCCTGGCGCCGAGTCTTCGGCGAACAGCAGCAGATTCTGACCGGAATTGGCGCCTTCGATGACTGTGGCCAGGGCCATCGCCGCGCCGGTCCGCAATCCGGCCCGCAGGGTTTCGTACAGCGGCCCGGATTCGAACTCGGCGACGAAGAGATGAACGGTGCCGCCACAGGTCAGTCCGGCCGCGAATGCGTCGTCGTCGGAGTATCCGAAACTGATCACGCTGCGCTCCTCCGACTGCAGCGCGTCAAGACATGCCTGGGCCACAGCGGCTTCCACGCACCCGCCGGATACCGACCCGGCCACCTCCCCATCCTCGTTCACCGCCATGGCGGCGCCGGGAAGGCGCGGGCCAGAGCCTTCGAGGTCGACCACCCGCGCCAGGACGATCCGCTGGCCGTGGCGCCGCCACCGGTCCACGGCAGGGAGAAGCTCACGCATCGCCATCACGCACAACCAAGTCTAGGCACAGCCGGACCTGAACCATCGAGACACTTAAGGGAAACCTTAGGTTCGTGGACAGGAGTCCCTGCGGGGGAGGCAAGCTGAGCGCGGATCCTGGGAGCTGGGACGACTTCTGCGCTGAAGGCACCACTTCCGTGATCAAGGTCCAGTACCGGCCGACGACGGAGATGGCTCATGCAGGTACCTGCTCCCTTCGAATACGAACGGGCCACAAGCATCGAACACGCCATTGCACTGCTGGAACGGCTGGGTGACTCAGCCCGCTTGATCGCCGGTGGCCACAGCATGCTGCCGATGATGAAGCTGCGGCTGGCCAACCTCGAGTACGTCATCGACATCAACGACCTCCATGACGAGCTCGGCTACATCCGGTTCGAGCAGGGCATCGTCCGGATCGGCGCCATGACCCGCCACCGGGAACTGGGAGAGTCAGCCGAACTGGCGCAGACCTTCCCGATCTTCCGCGATGCCGAGCACGTGATCGCTGACCCCATTGTCCGCAACCGCGGCACGCTGGGCGGCTCACTGTGCCAGGCCGATCCGTCCGAGGATCTGTCGGCAGTCTGCACCACGTTGGATGCCAGCTGTGTGATCCGGTCCAGCGGAGGCGAACGCGTGGTCTCGATGGAGGACTTCCACCGTGGCCCCTACGAGACTGCCGTCGGTGACGCGGAGATGCTCACCGAGATCCGGATCCCGGTCCGGCCGGGCGGCTCCAGCGCCTACGAGAAGGTGGAGCGGCGGGCCGGAGATTGGGCCGTCACATCGTGCGGAGCGGCCGTCTGGCTGGACGGCGCGACGATCAGCGACGCCCGGGTCGGGCTCGCCGCGGTCGGGCCGAACACCACCGGGATTCCCGCGATCTCTGCGGCCCTGCGGGGCCAGGTGCCCTCGGAGCAGCTCTTCGCCCAGGCCGGTGCCATTGCGGCCGAAGTCTGCTCTCCCAGCACCGATCAGCGCGGAACCGCTGACTACAAGCGGCATCTGGCCAACGAGCTGACCCGCCGGACACTGCGCCAGGCAGTGACTCGAGCCCTCGCAGCCCCGGTGCGGAAAGGAAACTGAGCATGCTTGTCACGATGACGGTCAACGGCGAGTCCGTGAGCGAGGAGATCGAAGCACGGATGCTGCTGGTGCACTTCCTGCGGGACCAGCTCCGCCTGACCGGCACCCATTGGGGCTGCGACACCAGCAACTGCGGTACCTGCGTGGTCTGGCTGGACGGCGAGCCGGTGAAGTCGTGCACCGTCCTGACCGCGATGGCCAGTGGGCACGATGTGCGGACAGTGGAGGGGCTCGAGCAGGGCAACGTCCTCGACCCGGTCCAGGAGGGCTTCATCCAGTGTCACGGCCTGCAGTGCGGGTTCTGCACGCCCGGCATGATGATGACCGCCCGCGCACTGCTGGACCGCAATCCCGATCCGGACGAGCAGGAGATCCGTGAGGCCATCTCGGGCCAGATCTGCCGCTGCACCGGGTACGCCACCATCGTGCGGTCGATCCAGTGGGCTGCCGAGCACGAAAGAAACGCTGGCGCAGAGATTTCGGAGGCGGTGCAGTCATGACGACCACCGATGCCCCGGTCGAGGGTGGTGCCACCCCGATCCATGAAAGCAATGATCACAAGCCTCTGGGCCACGGCCGGATGCTCCGCAAGGAGGACCCTCGCTTCGTGCGGGGCAAGGGCCGTTACCTTGACGACGTGCAGCTGCCCGGCATGCTGCATCTGGCCATCCTGCGTTCCCCAGTGGCGCACGCGAAGATCGTCAGCATCGACGTCAGCGCGGCGGTCGCGCATCCCAAAGTCAAGGCGGTAGTGACCGGTAAAGACCTTGCCGCACAAGGACTGGCCTGGATGCCGACGCTGTCGAACGACGTCCAGGCCGTGCTGGCCACCGACAAGGTGCGCTTCCAGGGCCAGGAGGTCGCATTCGTCGTCGCTGAGGATCGCTACGTAGCCCGGGACGCGCTGGAACTGATCGACGTGGAGTACGACGTCCTCGACCCGGTCATCGACGCCCGGACCGCCCTTTCCCCCGATGCTCCGGTGATCCGCGACGACCTGGAGGGCAAGACCGACAATCACTGCTTCGACTGGGAGACCGGTGACTTGGCGGCGACCCAGGCGGTGTTCGACCGCGCCGATGTGACCGTCACCCAGGACATCGTGTATCCGCGAGTGCATCCGGCGCCGATGGAAACCTGCGGTGCGGTGGCTGATTACGAGCGTGTCGAGGGCAAGCTCACTCTCTGGTCGACCACCCAGGCGCCGCATGCGCACCGCACGCTCTACGCGATCGTGGCCGGTCTGCCCGAGCACAAGATCCGGGTCATTTCCCCTGACATCGGTGGCGGCTTCGGCGGGAAGGTGCCGATCTACCCCGGATACGTCTGCGCCATCGTTGGTTCCATCGTCACCGGGAAGCCGGTGAAATGGGTGGAGGACCGGTCGGAGAACCTGATCAGCACCGGCTTCGCCCGCGACTACATCATGCGCGGTGAGATCGCGGCGACCCGGGACGGCAAGATCCTCGCGCTGCGCACGCATGTACTGGCCGATCACGGCGCCTTCAATGGAACGGCCACACCAGTGAAGTACCCGGCGGGCTTCTTCGGGGTCTTCACCGGCAGCTACGACCTCGAAGCCGCTTACTGTTCGATGACGGCCGTCTATACGAACAAGGCACCCGGCGGGGTGGCCTACGCGTGTTCGTTCCGGATCACCGAGGCCGTATACCTGGTGGAGCGGATCGTCGACTGCCTGGCCTACGAGCTGAAGATGGATCCGGCGGAACTGCGGCTGAAGAATTTCATCAAGCCTGAGCAGTTCCCCTACCGGACTCAGACCGGCTGGACTTACGACTCCGGCAACTACGAACCCACCATGCGCCTGGCCATGGAACTGGCGGGGTACGACGAACTGCGCCGCGAACAGGCCGAAAAGCGCGACCGTGGTGAACTGATGGGGATCGGGATCTCGTTCTTCACCGAGGCCGTCGGTGCCGGTCCACGCAAGGATATGGACATCCTCGGGCTGGGCATGGCGGACGGCTGCGAACTGCGTGTGCATCCCACCGGGAAAGCCGTCGTCCGGCTGTCCGTCCAATCACAGGGCCAGGGGCACGAGACCACCTTCGCCCAGATCGTGGCCGAGGAGATCGGCATCCCGCCGCAGGACATCGACGTGGTCCATGGCGACACCGACAACACGCCGTTCGGGCTCGGCACCTACGGAAGCCGGTCGACGCCGGTCTCCGGCGCGGCCGCGGCCCTGGTTGCCCGCAAGGTCCGGGACAAGGCCAGGATCATCGCCTCGGGCATGCTCGAGGTCTCGGTCGCTGACCTCGAATGGACCAAGGGATCGTTCGCCGTCAAGGGGGACCCGGAGCGGTCAGTGACGATCCAGGCGATCGCGATGGCCGCCCATGGCGCAGGCGATCTGCCCGAGGGTGTGGAAGGCGGCCTGGAAGCCCAGATCTGTTACAACCCGGAGAATCTCACCTACCCGTTCGGCGCCTACATCTGCGTGGTCGACATCGACCCGGGCACCGCGGCGGTGAAGATGCGGCGATTCATCGCCGTCGACGACTGCGGCACCCGGATCAACCCGATGATCATCGAGGGTCAGGTGCATGGTGGTCTCACCGACGGGCTGGGCATGGCCCTGATGGAGATCATCTCGTTCGACGAGGACGGCAACTGCCTCAACGGCTCGCTGATGGACTACCTCATTCCAACGGCACTCGAAACACCCGACTGGGAGACCGGTTTCACCGTCACTCCGTCACCGCACCACCCGATCGGAGCCAAGGGGGTCGGCGAATCCGCCACGGTCGGTTCACCCCCGGCCGTGGTCAACGCGGTGGTGGACGCGCTGAAGCCGTTCGGAATCAGGCATGCCGACATGCCCTTGAATCCCTCGCGGGTGTGGGAGGCAATGCAGGGCCGGCCCACCCCACCGATCTGAAGCCGATCTGAAGCCCGATCTGAAGCCCGATCTGAAGCCCGATCTGAAGCCCGATCTGAAGCCGGTGTGAGGCAGCCATGGCCACGTCGTTGTCCGAGCGGATTAACACCCTGCTGCGCGAGCGGGTTCCCTTCGTGCGGATCACCGTCGTCCGGGCGCAGAAGCCGACATCGGTTCGGGCCGGCAACGAAGCCATCGTGCTGAGCAATGGAGCGATCGAAGGATATGTGGGCGGGGTCTGCGCGGAAGAGTCGGTGCGCACGGCCGCACTGGAGGCCCTGGCCGGCGGCGAGACGCTCCTGCTCCGGGTGCTGCCGGACGGGAACGAGCCGTTCCCGGCGTCGCCCGGAGCCAGAGTGGTCCGCAATCCATGCCTTTCCGGTGGCGCAATGGAGATGTTTCTCGAACCGCTCCTGCCGCCGCCGATGATCGTCATCTCCGGCGACTCGCCGATATCCCGGGCGCTGGCCGTGATGGCTCCCAGCGTGGGTTTTGCGGTCTCCGAGGATGGCGACCATGACGGGGCGCTGGCAGTGATCGTGTCATCGATGGGCCGCGACGAGCACGCACCCATCGCAGCTGCGCTGGCGAGTGGTGTTCCCCTGATCGGCCTGGTGGCCAGCCCGCGCCGGGGTGGTGCCCTCCTGGACGAGATGAACCTCACCCCGGTTGAACGCCAGCGCGTCCACACTCCGATGGGCCTCTGGATCGGCGCGAAAACGCCGGAAGAGATAGCTCTCTCGATTCTGGCCGAGCTGATCAAGGCGGTTCGCTTGGACGGGCTCACCGCCACCGAACCCCGGTTCCCGCCGGTGATCCGGATGCCCGAGCCGCAGCCGGTGCAACTGCCTCCATCCCGCCCCGATGAGATGATCACGGTCACGGATCCAATCTGCGGGATGACGGTCACGCCGAGCCCGGACCTGCCCCACCTGCACTCCGACCTGAGTCCCGACGGTCAGGAGCACTGGTTCTGCAGCACCCACTGCCGGGACCGGTTCGCGGCGGCATGAACGCCCTCCCCCGGGATGCCGAGGCTCTGCGGTCACGGCTCGAACAGGCCCGCTATCTGGTCGATGACGGCATGGCGATGGCCCTGTTCCTTGCCCTGGCTCTCGGCCAGCCGCTGCTCCTGGAAGGTGAGCCAGGGGTGGGGAAGACGTCGGCGGCCAAAGCACTGTCAGCCGCACTGGACAGCCCGCTGATCCGGCTGCAGTGCTATGAGGGACTCACCGTCAGCGAGTCGCTCTACGAGTGGAACTATCAGCGGCAGTTGCTGGCGATCCGGCTGGCCGAGGCCCGCGACGAGAAGCTCTCCGAGGCCGACCTCTTCACCGAGGAGTTCCTCCAGGAACGGCCCGTGCTGGCCGCTCTGCGATGGGCCGGTGAGAACCCGGCCGTACTCCTGATCGACGAGATCGACCGCGCGGACGACGAGTTCGAGGCGTTGTTGTTCGAGTTCCTCGGCGAATCCTCGCTCACCATCCCGGAATTCGGTACGGTCACCGCCGTCCGGCCACCCGTGGTCATCCTTACGTCCAACCGCAGCCGCGATCTGCACGACGCGTTGCGCCGGCGCTGTCTCTACCACTGGATCGAACCGCCGGACGCCGTCCGGGCCACGCAGATCCTGCGACTGCAGGTGCCCGGAGCGAGTGAGCCGCTGATTCGTTCGACGGCCGAATTCGTCGGCCGGGCAAGAAAGCTCGACCTCGACAAACCCCCGGGCATGGCCGAACTGATCGACTGGGTCTCCGCGCTGGCCGTGCTCGGCGCGGCCGAGCTGACCCGTGGCGATCTGCTGCTCACGCTGACGGCCGTGGCCAAGACCGCCGAAGACCGGGACACCATCATCACCGCCC
>CALMAR010000399.1:37564-44424 GCA_937859855.1 uncultured Kineosporia sp. | reverse complement strand
AGCCGGCCCCGCCCGGCCTGCGGGGGGCGGGGCGCCCGACACTTCGGCAGCCTCACCCGCCGACGGATCCCTGCTGAAGGAGCAACCGTGAAGATCGAGCACGAATTCACCGTCGATGCTTCCATCGACATCGTGTGGGGGGTGCTGACGGACATCCCGGCCATCGCCCCCTGCATGCCGGGCGCGACGCTGCTGGGCGCCGAGCCGGACGATGCCGGCCACGACGTCTTCTCGGGCAAGGTCAAGGTCAAGATCGGCCCCGTGGTCAGTGAATACAAGGGGACGGCTTCGTTCATCAGCAAGGACGACGCCACGCACCAGGCGGTGATCGATGCCAAGGGCCGGGACAGCCGGGGCGCCGGCAACGCCGCCGCCGTCATCACAATGAGCCTGCGGCCGGACGGCGGCTCCCCCGAGCGGACCACCGTAACGGTCGATACCGATCTGAAGATCTCCGGCAAGATAGCCCAGTTCGGCAGCTCGATGATCCGCGAGGTCTCCGAGAAGCTGCTGGGCCAGTTCGTCGGATGCCTGGAGGGCGAGCTGCGTCCAGCCGAATCCACTGCAACCGAACCGATTTCGGTCCAACCGGCGTCCGCGTTACCTCCCACCCCCGGAGCAGGGCCGGATCTGCCGGTGGCGTCAGTGGCGTCAGGAACCCAGGTTCAAGATCGTCCGCACCTCGCCCTGGCTTCGGCCGAGCCGGGCCCAGAGCCTGAACCGCTGGATCTGCTCGAGCTGGCCGGCGGGGCGGCGGCCAAGCGCCTGGTACCACTTGGGGTCGCCGCTCTCGCTGCCCTGGCGGTCATCGTCTACGTGTTCCGTCGCTGAGCGTCGCATCGATGGTCAGGCCGGTGAGCGGGCCACCCATTCGCGGTGCGCCAGCGGAGGTGCTGGCCCGGGTCGACCGGGCAGCCTTCGTCTCAGCGCTGGGACGGAGGCTACGCCGGGCCGGACTGGTGACGGACTCATCGCGGCTGCAGTCGCTCGCGCAGGCGCTCAGCGTCGTCCACCTGGATTCACGGGCTGACCTCTACTGGGCCGCGCGAATCACCCTGGTCCGCCACCCCCGCGATCTCGTGGTCTTCGACGCAGTCTTCCGAGCGGTCTTCGAGGACACCGTGCTGGCGATGGACCCGCACGCACGGCGGCAATCGAGGGCGGACACAGCCGCCGCGTCGGCTCCCTCAGAACAGGACGGCTGGACGTCGCCGCCGGGCCGGGGGGACTCGGAGAAATATCAGCAGGACGGGCAGGGCCTGCCCTGGCTGACCCGGCCTCCGATGACCCCAGATGATGAGACCTCGCCGGACGACGACGGGCTCTTCCTGGCCGAACCGTCGCCCAGTGCGGCCGAGGGCTTGTCCGGCGTACCTTTCGACGAGCTCGACCCAACTCAGCTCGAGGTGCTCGGGCAATGGCTGGAGTCGTCGCTCAGCCAGTGGCCGAGCCGCCGGACGCGCCGCGCCGCGCCGCATGCCCGCGGCCGGCGGATCGATCTTCGAGCTACGCTCTCGCGCAGCCGGGCAACCGGGTTCGAACCGGTTCACCTCGTCCGGAGCAAGCCCTCCCGGGTGCGCCGGCCGATGGTCATGCTGTGCGATGTCAGCCGGTCGATGCAGGCGTACACGCAGGTCTATGTGCATCTGATGCGAGCCGCGGCGGTGACGGCCCGGGCCGAGGTGTTTGCGTTCTCGACCGAGATCATGCGGCTCACGGCGGCACTGGGCCCTCACTCCCTCGAAAGTCCGCAGGCTTCAACCCTTACGGCAGTCCAACGGGCGGCCGAACAGGTGGCGGGATCCTCTCCGGGGACTCGGATCGGTCACAGCCTGCGCGGCTACCTCGGATCCCGGCAGGGAAGTATGGCCCGGGGAGCGATAGTGATCATCGCATCGGACGGCTGGGACGCGGACGATCCCGCCGAACTCGAGGCGGCGATGATCCGGCTCCATCGCCGGGCCCGATTCGTGATCTGGCTCAATCCTCGTTGCGCGGCAACAGGTTACGAGCCACTGACCGGTGCGATGTCGGTCGCTCTGCCGTACTGCGACCGGGTTCTGCCTGGTCACACGATCAACGCCATGCACGACGTCGTCACGGCGATCATCGAGGCCGGCCGATGATGGTCCTGACCTGGCCGGGCCTTGTGATGGCTCTGGCAGCCGCAGGTTCCGGAGCAGCCGCAGTCAGGGCTGGTCAGCCCTCAGCGCTCCGCCTCGCCCACACGGTGATGGCCGGGGCGATGATGAGCATGCTGCTCCCGGCCGGGCGGCGCCTCAGCGTCATCGTGCTCGCCGCCCTGGGCATCGCCATCGGGCTCACCCTGGGCCGCGTCGTCCGCCATCCGGAACTGCGGCAACGGGAAGTGCACCGATCTGGACTGACCTGCGCCGTCGACCTGGCTGGAATGGCGCTCGTGCTGACCGTTTTCACATTCACCGGTGCTCGCTCGGTGATCGTCGTCCTGCTCGCCCTGGCCTGGGCGGTGAGCTCGTTGTGGGCTCACCTGGAAGTGGCCCTGATGACCACCACCACCACGTCGTCCCTGGTTCTGGAGGCTATGACCGCAGTCGCCGGGGCGGCCGCAATGGCTTCAATGTCCGCCATGATGACGTGACGACCTGGGCCGGCCCGACAGCTTCGCCGGCGCGCCCACCGATATGCCCCTCCAACCGAAGCGACGGTCACTGCCGGATGCGGGCCATCTCCGGGTCGACCAGCGGCTGCGCAGCGACGGTGGCGCCGACGCGCCGGGCGAAATACCCGATCTCGACAGTGGTTCCGGGCGTGGCGCTAGCGGGCAGCCAGGCGTAAGCGATCGGGCGGCCCACGGTGTGCCCGAAAGCGGCACTGGTGACGTACCCGACCGGCTTACCGTCGATGAAGACCGGCTCGTGACCGAGGACGACGCTGAGGCCGTCGTCGATCGTCAGGCAGCAGAGCCTGCGCCCGACGGTGTTCGCGCTCACCCCGGTCAGGGCGTCCCGGCCCACGAACTCTCCCTTCTCCGGCCGCACGGCGAAGCCCAGACCGGCCTCGTACGGGTTGTGCTGCGTGGTCATGTCCTGCCCCCACGCCCGGTAGCCCTTCTCCAGCCGCAGGCTGTTGAAGGCAGCTCGGCCCGCGGCGATGACGCCGTGCTCCTGCCCCGCCGACCAGAGCACGTCCCAGAGCCGCAGACCCTTCTCGGCGCTGGTGTAGATCTCCCAGCCGAGCTCGCCGACGTACGACAGCCGCATCGCGACGACCGGAACACCACCGATGTGCGCGCGCTGGGCCCGGAAGTAGCGCAGGCCCTCGTTCGAGAAGTCCTCCTGGGTCAGTGGTTGCAGGACACGGCGGGCAGCCGGGCCCCACAGGCCGATGCAGCACGTTCCGCCAGTGATGTCGCGAACCTGGACGCTGCCGTCGCCCGGCCGCTGGCGCTGCAGGTAGTCCAGGTCCAAGTGCCCGTTGGCACCGACCTGGAACAGGTCGGGGCCCAGCCGGGCGACGGTCCAGTCGCTGCGGATACCGCCGGCCTCGTCCAGTACGAGGGTGTAAGTGACCGCGCCGGCCGACTTATCCATCTTGCCCGTCGTCAGGCGCTCCAGAAGCGTCAGCGCCCCCGGTCCTGTGACTTCGAAGCGCGTCAGCGGTGTCATGTCGTACATGGCGACGGCTTCGCGGGTACGCCACGCTTCGGCCGCCGCGATGGGCGAATGGAACTGGGCCGCCCAGGCGCCACGCTCCGGCGGGATCCACCCGCTGGGTAACTGAGCCACCAGTGGCGCGTTCGCCTCATACCAGTACGGCCGTTCCCAGCCGCCTCCTTCGAGGAACACCGCGCCCAGTTGCTCCTGCCGGGCATGGAACGGGCTCACTCGCAGGCCACGCGGGGACAGCCGCGGCTGCAGCGGATGCAGCAGGTCGTAGACCTCGACGAAGTTCTGCGCCGAGGTCTCCTCGACGTACTCATCGGCCAGCTGGAAGTCCTCGAAACGGTGGACGTCGCAGCCGTGCAGGTCGTAGCCGGAGCGGCCATCGGCCAGCAGCTCGGCAACCGCTCTGGCCACTCCGGCGGAGTGGGTGATCCACACGGCCTCGGCGATCCAGAATCCACCGACGTCGGCTGACTCCCCGATCAGCGGGTAACCGTCCGGTGTGAAGGAGAAGATGCCGTTGAAACCCTCCTCCACCTGAGTGGAGGCCAGGGCCGGAAGCAACTGCTTGCACTGGTCCCACGCTGGCGCGAAGTCATCCCTGGTGAACGGAAGCATCGACGGAATGACGCCGCCGCCGGTGGCGGGAAGGCGGCCGACGTCGTCCTGGCGCATTGGCATCGGACGATGCCCGTAGCTGCCGATACCGATCCGGCCGGCATGCTGGCGGAAGTAGAGGTCGGCCGCCTGATGGCGCAGGATCGGCAGATCGGCTTCCTGAAGCTCGTCGACCCGGCCGGCGAGTTCCCTGACCGGCCCGGTCTTGGCGTACTGGTGGGCCAGCGGCAGGAGCGGCACCTTCATCCCGGCCATGGCACCCACGGCCGGGCCCCAGAAGCCGGCGCAGCAGACGACGATGTCGGCGGGAATGATCTCGTCCTGGGTCCGGACACCGGTCACCCGGCCGCCCGACTGCTCGATACCGATCACTCGGGTCGATCCCTGGAACCGCGCCCCCCGCGATTGCGCCCGGCGGGCGAGGGCGACGACGGCTCGGGTCGCCTTCGCCAGGCCATCCGTCGGCACGTACAAGCCGCCCAGTACCTCACCGCGGTTCAACAGCGGGTACAACCGGGCGCACTCCTGCGGCCCGGCGACCCTGCCGTCCACCCCCCATGACGTGAGCCATCCCAGGCGGCGGTACAGATCGTTCAGGCGCTCCGGCGTCGTCGCGATCTCCAGGCCGCCCACCTGGTTGAAGCACCACTGGCCGTCAACGGACAGATTGCTGAGCTTCTCCACCGTGTAGGTCGCGAACTCCGTCATCGTCTTGGACGGACTGACCTGGAAGACCAGGCCAGGCGCGTGCGAGGTCGAGCCCCCGGTCAGCGGAAAGGGTCCCTGATCGACGACGGTGACATGTCCGAAGCCGCGAGCAGTGAGTTCATCGGCCAGGTTGCACCCGACGATGCCCGCTCCGATGATCACAACGCGTGCTGAGATAGGCACCAGGTACTCCCGCTCGTCGGCCGGCAATCAGATGGGTCAGCTGTCGCAGTACTCGAGCGCGGCGTCGAGCAACCAGTCCGCCAGGTACTGGGCGAACGACGAGCGCACGAGCACGTAGTAACTCGATCCGGTGTCATCGAGCGCGAGGAGCACCACGCTCGCGAGTCCGAGCAGCGTCTGCGCGGCACGGCCACGACGGAAGACGCGAGGATGCAGATCGATCGCGCATCCGCCCGCGAGAACGTCACGAATGTGTTCGCCGCTCAGCCAGAAGATGGTGCGTTGCCCCGAGACGTCGATCACCGCCCCGCGCCCGGCGACCGCTTCCCGCAGGCCCGCTTCCAGCTCCTGGGGTGTCTGGGAGGGGCTGGCGACCAGCCACTCGTCGGGGCCGAGCCAGATGATCCACCTCGAACCGGCCTCGATCCACGTTGATGGCGTGGCCGGCAGGTCCGCGCCCAGGAAGCGGCCGACATCGGAAGCGGCCGGCCCGGTCAGGTCCATCCGCAGGTCGATGGTGGCGACGAATGACTGGGGAACGATCCGTACGGTGCCGGGAAGAGCGTCGAAGCACTCGCCTTCCTTGTGCAGCGGGCCCGCGCGGCCCAGCGGCTCAGCCATCACGACGAGCTCCTTGCGGGTCGACCAGTACGGCCTGCCGGATTTCGGCCGGTACCAGCGCTTCGCCGACCGGGACGTGGACGATCTGCCCCAGCCGGCTGTGGCCGGACTTCACCAGCGCGAGGGCGAAGGTACGCCGCAATTCCGCACTGTGGTAGCTGGACGTGACGTGCCCCAGCATGGGCACCGGCGCAGCGGGCACGGCCGGGCTCTCGAGGATCTGCGATCCCTCGGGCAGGAGCAGTTCGTGGTCCAGCGGCAGCAGCGCGACCAGCTGTTTGCGATCCGGCCGACGGTTGTCAGCACGGGCGAAGGACCGCTTGCCGAGGAAGTCCTGCTTCTTCTTCGACACCACCCACGCCATCCCGAGGTCGTCCGGGGTGACTGTGCCGTCGGTGTCCTGCCCGACGATCGGATACGCCTTCTCCGCGCGCAGCACATGCATCGTCTCGGTTCCGTACGGGGTGAGTCCGTGGGGTTCCCCGGCCGCGATCAGCCGTTCCCATACGGCCCGGGCGTGCCAGGCGTCGACGTTGACCTCATAGGCGAGCTCGCCGGAGAAGCTGACCCGGGCGAGCCGGACCGGCACGCCGTCGAGCGTCGTGTCCCGCCAGGTCATGAACCGGAAGGCTTCATTCGACACGTCGATGCCGGAGAACACCGCCGCGATGATCGCGCGCGAACTCGGGCCCACGACCGGAAAGGTGGCCCAGTGCTCGGTGACCGAGGTGAGGTGCACGCGCAGCCTGGGCCATTCCGTCTGCAGCCACTCCTCCATCCATTCGAGCACCGCCGCCGCACCGCCGGTCGAGGTGTAGACGAGGAAGCGGTCGCTGGCCAGTCGCAGGACGGTGCCGTCGTCGAGGACCATTCCGTCCGCCCGGCAGATCACCCCGTAACGGATCGAGCCGACCTTCAGACTGGTGATCATGTTCGTGTACAAGCGATCCAGGAACTCCGCCGCATCTGGTCCCTGGACGTCGATCTTGCCCAGGGTTGAACCATCGAGGATGCCGGCGCCGCCGCGGACCCCCGCGCACGCTCGCCGCCCCCCGGGCTTCCTGTCCTCCCCCCCCAGCGGGGAGG
>CALMAR010000399.1:0-37554 GCA_937859855.1 uncultured Kineosporia sp. | reverse complement strand
CGGCGTCCTCCCACACCGCGCCGCGGTCCAGATGCCAGGCGTGCACGGCGGTGGTTCGCTCGGGGTCGAACAGGGCGCCACGGTCGCGGCCCGCCAGGGCGGCGAAGGACACCGGGGTGTAAGGCGGCCGGAAGGTTGTGGTGCCCAGGTCCGCCACCGGGCGCCCGAGCAACTCGGCGACGATCCCGGTGGTGATGATCCCCGAGGTCTTGCCCTGGTCATGCGCGGTGCCGATGGTGGTGTAGCGCTTGACGTGCTCCACCGATCGCATGCCCGAGGCGAGGGCCCGGCCGATGTCCTTGACCGTGGCGTCGCGCTGCTGGTCGACGAACTGGGTGCTGCCGTCGCCGCCCGGATCGGGCACCCGCCACAGCACCAGCGGGGCCGTCATCGGGGGAGCGGGCCGGGCAACCGGCTCGATCGAGGCTGTCGTCTGCGGGTGGGCCGGATCGGCCCCGGACCCGGCTCCGGCCGCGAGAAGTGCGGACTGTGCGGCCTGGCGGCCGTCCCGCAGGCAGTCACCCAGATCGGCCAGGCCTGCGGCTCCTCCAGCGACGGTCATCGCCTCCCGGTCCTGTGCCGGCCTGAAGGCGCCGAGAGTCTCGTCGTAGCGCAGCGTGCCCCCGGCTTGGCTGAACAGGTGCACCGCCGGGTTCCATCCACCGCTGACCAGCAGCAGATCGCAGGCGATGCGCTCCGGCGGGCCGACCTCGCCACCCTGCAGGCTCGCCACGGCAGCAGCGGTGATCCGATTGCTTCCCTCAGTGCCCGACACGACCTGCCCGGCCCGCACCGGTATACCTCGCCGCTCGCACTCCTTCTTCCAGTGCGCCGGTGCTTCGGTGCGGGCGTCGGCAACGGCGCGTACCCGGGCCCCCGCGGCGGCAAGGTCGAGCGCTGCGGTGTACGCGGTGTCGTTGGTGGTGAACACCACGACCTCGTGCCCGGCCAGTACTCCGTAACGGTGCAGATAGGTCCGTGCCGCGCCGGCCAGCATGATGCCTGGCCGATCGTTGCCGCTGAACACGACCGGCCGCTCATGGCTGCCGGTCGCGATCAGGACGTGCTGGGCCCGGATTCGCCAGACTCGCTGACGCGACCGGTTCGGCGGCGCTGCGGCGCCGAGGTGGTCGGTGCGGCGCTCGAGCGCCAGAACGTATCCGTCGTCGAAATGCCCGAACGCCGTGGTGCGCTGCAGATGCAGGACGTCGTCGAGGCTGACCAGCTCGGTGGTGGCGGCCGCGACCCACTCGAGCGCCGGGCGGTCATCGATCTGCTCGTTGCTGCTGAGGAGGAAGCCACCGGCTTCGGACTGCTCGTCGACCAGCACGACCCGGGCTCCCGCCCGCCCGGCGGTCAGCGCGGCGATCAGGCCGGTTGGCCCGGCGCCGATCACGATCAGGTCGGCGTGGACGTGCCGGGCGTCGTAGCGCGCGGTGTCCGGCATCTCCGCGAGCCGGCCCTGTCCCGGGATGCCGGAGGCCACGAGCCCGTCGGTCAGCTCCACCGTGGTGGCCAGCAACATCGGCTCCGGAAACGGCTTCTCGATCTGGATCAGCCCATTGGGATCCTCCGCCCATGCGGCCGCGATGCCCCGTGGGCGGCCGAGCTTGATGCTGGTGGTGGTGTGGTGGACGCCGTGGGCCAGCAGGGCTGAGGCGAGGGTGTCCCCCCGGTGTCCGGTGAGCTGCTGAGCGTTGAAGCTGAACCCGTAGCTGACCGTGCGGTCGATGCGGCCGTAACCGGGAACCCGGAACGGGGCGGCAGCGGGCTGGGCCCCTTGCCCGCTCACCTCGTCTCCGGCGCGATCGGCGCCGGCTGGATCTCGTCCAGCCGGTAGATGTGGTGGAAGCGATAGGTGACGGTGTCGCGCACGGCGTTGAACCAGCGGCGGCAGCCCAGCGCGTGCTGCCATCGTTCGGCGAACAGCCCGCGGGTGTTCTCCCGGAAGAACAGGTAATGGGCCCATTCCTGGTCGGACAGGGCGCCGGGGTCCTGCGGGTAGGCCACGTGGGCCTGTCCCCCGTAGTGGAACTCCACCTCCTGACGCGGGCCGCAGTAGGGGCAGGGGATCATCTGCATCGGAGAACCTCCGGCCGGGGTCAGTGCGCGACGCCGGAGGCGCCGTGCTCGTCGATCAGGGCGCCGGTGGTGAACCGGTCGAGACTGAAGGGTGCGTTGTACGGGTGTGGTTCGTCATTGGCGATCATGTGGGCGAGGCACCATCCGACGCCCGGGGTCGCCTTGAACCCGCCGGTTCCCCAGCCACAGTTGAGGTAGAGGCCCTCGTACGGGGTGGGGCCGGCAATGGGTGACGCGTCGGGGCTGACGTCGACAACCCCAGCCCAGGTGCGCAGCACATGCGCCCGGGCGAAGACGGGGAAGAGCTCGAGTGCGGCGGCCATCTGCCGCTCGATCACGTGGAACGCTCCGCGCTGGCCGTAACCGTTGTAGGAGTCGATGCCCGCGCCCATGACGAGCTCACCCTTGTGAGCCTGGGAGACGTAGACGTGCACGTAGTTGGACATCACCACGGTCGGGTGAACCGGCTCGAGGAGCTCGGAGACCAGCGCCTGCAGGGGATGGCTCTGGATCGGGACGCGGAAGCCGAGCATGTCGGTGAGGACGGTCGTGTTGCCCGCCGCGCACAGCAACACCCGCCCGGCTGCGATGTCGCCCTGACTGGTCCGGACTCCCGTCACCCGGTCCCGGTCGGTGACGAAACCGGTCACGGCGCAGTCCTGGATGATGTCGACGCCGGCTTCGTCGGCGCGGCGAGCAAAGCCCCAGGCGACGTAGTCGTGTTTGGCGATGCCGGCCCGGGGCTGGTACGTCGCTCCGAGAACCGGGTAGCGCAGCTCCTGGGAGATGTTGAGGATCGGGCAGAGTTTCTTGACCTCCTCGGCGGTGAGCCACTCGGCGTCGATGCCGTTGAGCTTGTTGGCCTCGACGCGCCGCACGCTGTCACGCACGTCCTGCAGGCTGTGCGCCAGGTTCATGACGCCGCGCTGGTCGAACAGGATGGGGTAGCCGAGGTCCTGCTCGAGGGTTTCCCAGAGCTTGAGGGAGTGCTCGTAGATCGCCGAGCTCTGATCCCACAGGTAGTTCGAGCGGATGATGGTCGTGTTGCGGGCCATGTTCCCGCCGGCCAGCCAGCTCCGCTCCAGCACGGCGACGTTGGTGATGCCGTGGTTCTTGGCGAGGTAGTGCGCCGTGGCGAGACCGTGGCCGCCACCACCGACGATGATCACATCGTAGGAGCGCTTGGGCTCCGGGTTACGCCAGGCGAAGTCGGGATGCTCCGGCAGGTGTGCGCCAGGCCGGAGCGGGCCGGTATCGACGGTGCTCAACGCCCCGCCTGCGCCGGCGCCGTGCTCATCCGAGCCTGATCCTCGATGGACACCAGCAGCCCGCCTTCTGTCCTACTCGATGGTCAACTCTGATATGTCAGATGTCCTACGCACAGTATGTTTGTGTGCTTACAGGGTCAAGGCTTGCTCGGTACAGGAGGCCGCTATGGACGTCGGACCGCGGGCCTCAGACTCGGGCGGCGTTTCCCTCCCTCTCGCACAGCAGGCCTACGAAGCTCTTCGCGATCGGCTGATCCTTCTCGACCTCAAACCCGGTCAGCCTCTGAACGACGATGCGCTGGCCCGCGAGCTGGGTACCGGACGGACACCGGTTCGCGAGGCACTGAAGCAGCTTGAGAAAGATCGGCTTGTCGTCGCCTACCCACGCCGCGGCACCTTCGCCACTCCGGTGGACATCACCGACCTGGCCTTCATCTCCGAGATCCGCACCGAGCTGGAGCCGCTCGCTGCGGCTAGGGCCGCGCGCATGGCCGGACTCGGCGCACGAAGGCGACTGGCCGAACTCGGTGCCGAGGTCGCTCGCCTCGAGGGGTCGGCCCTTGATCGGCGCGAGCTGATCCAACGAGACGTCCAGGTGCACCGTGAGATCTACCGTGCGGCCGGAAATCCTTACCTGGAGGACATTCTCGTCCGGCAAGACAATTTGGCCACGCGGATCTGGTGCCTGTTCGTCGATCGCCTCCCGGACCTCGCCGGTCACGTCGGCGAGCACGGCAAGCTCCTGCAAGCGATCGCTCACGGAGAGAGCGACAAGGCCGCTCGGCTGGCGCTCGAGCACGTGACGAACTTCGATGCGGCGATCCGGGCGGTCCTCTGAGGCCAGACGCGGCAGGTCCGGGCTGACACCGGACGCCGGCGTGTCGAGGACGGGTCGTCGGATCGCCTGGTGGATGGCGTTCGGTCACGCGAAGGCACCGCTCAGCAAGGCGGGCCGCCAGAACGTCGTGACGGTGCTGCCTGCCTCGCCAAGGATGCGCAGGGGCTCGGCGTCACGCCTCAGGCTCGAGGTGTGCAACCGTTACCAGATCAACGTCGTGAGACCGCGCACGACGCTCTGCTGCTCGCCGACGTCATCGGAGTGAACTGTGATGATGCAACACGACACGGATCACGGGCTGTCGAACGACCTGGCGATCTGGCGCAACCTCTGGGATGACGGCCTCCACCTGGCCACCCACGCCCGCGGTTTCCTGCAGCAGGGCCTGACGGCCGCCCGGCATCGGTGAGCAGGGCTATCGGCGCGTTCGACGATCTGGCCGATCGGGCACGGGCGCTGGCTGGCCGGTCGCAGCGGACGGTGCTGGGGATCGCTGGCACGCCGGGGGCTGGCAAGACCACTCTCGCGGTCGCCCTGGTGGCGGCGCTGGCTGATCTTGGCCAGGGTGTTGTGGTGCACGTGCCGATGGACGGCTTCCACCTGGCCGACGTTGAGCTGGCGAGGCTGGGGCGGCTGGGCCGCAAGGGCGCGCCGGACACGTTCGACGTCGACGGCTATGCCGCGCTGCTGCGCCGCCTGAGGAGCGATGGGCTTACCCAAACCGTGTATGCGCCCGCCTTCGATCGGGATGTGGAGCAGCCCGTGGCTGGGTCGATCGCGGTGCCGCCGGTCTGCCGCCTGGTGGTCAGCGAAGGGAACTACCTCCTGCTGGACCGGCCGCAGTGGCGGGCCGCCCGGGCCGAGTTCGCCGAGATCTGGTGGTGCGAAGTCGAGGCGAACGAGCGCCGGCGCCGGCTGGTGAAGCGCCATGTGCGCTTCGGCAAGTCCGAGGGTGCAGCCCGTTCCTGGGTGCTGGCGACCGACGAGCCCAACGCCCGGCTCGCCGAAACCGATGCTGCTCAGTCGAATCTCCGGGTGCTGCCGAGTGCTATTCCTGATCCCGGCCGGCTGGCCTCGGAGCCTTGACGTCACACCAGCTGAAGCGAGCCGTCGTATCGAGAGCGAGACGCGTCAGGCGTTCCTGGACTGGTCGCGCGCCATGTGTGCCGCCGCCACCTCGCTGGCTATCTTCCGGCCGTCCGGACTGCCGGTCACGGCGGCCAAGAAGTCCTGCGACTGGATCGTCAGCATCCGGCTGGGTGTCGTCGAGCGCACGGTCGCCGTCCGCGGAACGGATCGCAGCAGCGCGATCTCGCCGAACGCGTCACCCGCGCGCATCGGCTCGGCGTTCGTCAACCCGTCCACGGTGACCGTGAGCTCACCGGCCCCCACCAGGTAGAAAACGCTTCCCGGATCGCCCTGCCTGAAGACAGCTGTGCCGGGCGGGACGTTGATCCAGGTCGCGCGCCGGGCCAGGCGCTCAAGATCGTATGGCGGCAGCACCGCCAGGAAGGGAGCTGCCCTCAACAGCTCCAGCTCGTTGGGCAGGTAGACGGCCTTCGCGTCGAGCTGCCGGATCAGGGCGAGGCACCCGAGGCAGAGTGCAGCGGTCAGGACACCCAGGGGAGCGAATGCGCCCGCGGGGGAGACTGTCGCTATCAGTACTGGTGCCAGCCCCGCACCTGCGCCCAGGCCCAGGAGGGACATGGCCTCCTGGACGGCGAATATGCGAGCGAGGACACGGTCATCGACCGTTCGCTGGAGCAGGGTACGGCCGGCCACCAGGAGGACCGCTTCACAGAAACCTGCCACGGCGAGGGCGCCCATCGCTGGCGGAAGAAGATCGATGGCAGCAACGGCGGCGACGGCCAGTCCTTGGCCCACGCCGCCAGCCACGATCACCGGGGTCAGCCAGCGGCGGGCGACGAGGGGCGCAGCCAGAAAGGCTCCGGCCAACCCGCCAATCCCCACGGCGCCGAGCAATAGTCCAGCGCCGGATTGTCCCCGGTTGAGTGTCACTTCGGAGAAGGCCACCCCCAGTACATCAAGTGCGCCAGCGATGACGAAAGTGCCCGTCAGCACGACGATCAGGCTCACAGCAGCACGGTTCGAGCGCAGTACGGCGAGGCCTTTGAAGCTGCCGGGCCAGCCAGCGTCATCGTCCTCTCGATCCATGATCACAGGGGCGCTCAGCGGCAGGTGAACGCACAACAGTGCTGCCGCGGCCGCTGCTACCGCATCCAGCCCAAGCACCAGCCATGGTCCGGCTTCAGAAGCAGCGAACCCGGCCAGGACTGGCCCGGCGAACACCGCAACGCTGTCCGCGACTGAGGAGAGCGAGTTGGCCGAGATCAGATCCTTCGGAGTTCCGGCGAGCTGTGGCAATGAGGCGAAATGCAGCGGCCGCACCACGGCAATGGCGGTCGTGAGTAGCGCCGACGCCATGATCACCACCGGTACCGGAACCCCTCGCCCGGCCATAACAGCAGTGATCAAGGCGGTCACAGCGACTGCCGCGTGCGCGGCGATCAACGCTGTTCCTCGCGTTACCCGCTCGGCCAGGCCGGCCAGAACGGGAGACAAGATCGCCGCCGGAACCAGCTGAGCAACGGCGGCGCCAGACGCGAGCGCGGCCCCGCCCAGGTCAAAGGCGAACAAGACGACCGCCAGCCAGGCCGACAGTTCGACCAGGGCGAAGAGTGCGTACGCCCCCAGAGCACGGCCCAGCGGCCTTGGACCCGTCGGCACCTTAGCCAGCGCCCATCATGCTGCGGGCCCGCTCGTTGGCCCGTCGACGCCGGTCGCGTTCGTCAGGATGTCCGTCTCCCATGACGAGGTGACGTCCCGCCGCCGGGACGTCCACGGAAAGCGAACGAGGCGGTGATCTGGGATTCGCCGTCCGCCGATCACCACCACTCGTCCATTGTTCGGCCCTCACCGCTGGCGAAACAGGGGGCTAGGACCAGTGAACGGGGGGTGCTGGCCTCCTGGAGCCCGCCGCCATCGCCGCGCGATCACTCGCCGGTGCACCCAGGCGATCCATCGCACACATGCCAGAATCACGCCCACGGCAAGGCGCTGAAGCTGATCCAGCGCCGGCGGCGGCCCTCAGGACAGATCCAGGTAGGGGAACATGAAGTTCCGGCGGCAGCGCCAGAACCTCTCGCTAGCGGTGGGTGCGCCCTCAGTCGCTGACGCCGTGCACATGGTTGAGGGGCACAAGGACGAGGTCATGCAGTCATTCACGCTGAGCGTGCGATCGAGCGCGGACGGCCGGCTCCGGGCTCGGGTGGCAATCGCCAGCCGTTTTCACGCCCGCCCGCAACTTCGAGGCAACTCGTGGCCAATGATCAGGCAACAGCGCTACAAGGTGTGATTTTTGAATCTCGGATAGAGGTACTCATGCCCCGAATCTATGGTGTCGCAGCAGTTTTCATGACTGCAATCGGAATCTCCATTGCGAGAAGCGGAAACACGACCGGTCCTGGGTTGGTTGTCTGTCGTGTCGCAGCGGTCGTGCTGGCTTTTTTCGCGTACGTCCTTGGCCGGGTGCGGCTAACGTGTTTCACCAGGTTGTGGCTGAACTAGAGGAGTCCGTCGAGTACTGATCCGCCCCGCTGGTCTTACCATCATCGCGAAAGGAACCACAAGTACCTCGTCATCGGAGCTACCGGCGACGTCGGTAGATACCGTCAAGCACTTGCTCGACGCCGACCAGGAGCGCTCATCAGCCGCCGGGACCTCGTGTTCCGCGCATCGAGCCTGGACGTGACCTTCCTGTACGCGTCGGGGCTGATGTCCGATGCCGCCTGGTGGGCAGACGCGATCCGCACTTCCAACCAGGTCGTGGACGTGACCGAGCCCGGGAAGATCGGTGTGGTCGACCCGTACGACATTGGCCGGGTTGACTCCTGCGCCGCCACCGCGGCGTCCAGGGCATTGACTCCGTCGGCCGGGGATGCGTCGGCAACAGCGAGCAGGACATCGCCCAGCTCCTTCTCTCCGATCATTTGGGTGCTCGACGCGAGGCGATGAAGTCGGCGTCGGTCTCGGCGCTGGTGGTCAGTCGCCGGTGAAGATGGGCGCTTCCGCGCCGGTGGTCGTGCCGTGCGTAGTGGTCGATCAGGAGGTCGTGGCCGAGGTCGTTGTCGAGGTCGCGCCAGACCGAGTGCACGTGCAGCCCGGCCGCAACGGCATTGTCCGACTCGGCGAGCAGCCTCCTGGTCGAGATCCGGAAGTAGTGGGCCGTGTCCGGTCGCACACCACCAGCCCAGGCGAAGGTCAGCAGGTCCGCGGGCTCGGACTCCACCGCAGCGCGGTACTGTGCGCCGAGTTCGTCTGGACCGGTCTCCACCAGGTGCAGCAGAACCTCGCGCGCGGCGGCGAGCTGGCCGGCTGTCATGTCCACGCCGCTCAGGCCCGAGGGGGCTTTCCGCTCGAAGCGGAGGGCCCACCGGTCCTCGTCGTCGATCAGGTAGTTCTCGATTCCGAGATCGACATGGTCGGGCAGTTCGATCTTGCCGACATGGGACACCTGCCGGGTGGTGAAGTCGGCCGGTGCCACCGGGTGGATGTGGGCGGCTGCCCGCTGATCCGTGTTCAGCGACTCGAGGAGGCCGAACGCCATGGCCTGGTTCTCCCCCAGGGGATCGAGCACTCCCGCCGGAAAGGGCTGGGCGCCCATAGCCAGCGGGGTCACCGTGAGGTACTCCTGGCCGATCACCGTGTAGTTGAAGCCGATGTGGTGGCCGATGATCCGCCAGCCCCACGTGTCCTCGAATGCGGGACGCCCGAACCAGCTCAGGAAGTACGCCTCCGGGTCGCGGAAATCAGCGGCGTAGACACCGAAACCTCGGTCCAGGACCTCGATCTCGCGCAGGATGTTCTCCGTCGCCATTATCGAGAGAGCCTGGCTGTAGCCGCGCAGGCTCAGCCCTGACCTCAGCAGTGAATGTGCCAGCGCTTTCTGGTGCCGGTCGAGTTCGAACAGCGGGACGCCGGTCCGGTCGGGCTTGGGGATGAAGTCCCAGTCGATCCGCCGCGGATCGTCGAAAGGGAATAGGGCTCGGTTGCGCTGGTCCTCGGTGAAGCCGTTCAGCAAGGCCCACGTCACGAAGAGCATGTCCCGGATGGCACCGGGCGCTCGGTATGACATGACTGGCTGGGTGCCCGTCATACGATCACTCTCCATCTGCGCGGCGTCTCAGGCCAGGGCGTTGCCGAGGGACGCCTCATGACGGGTGACGGCGTCGAGTGTGTTGAGCTTGTGCTGCCTGGCCGCGGTCTCCACGAGGTCCGGATCAGCGCGGCTGTCCAGCAGATTGAGCAGCGCATCGTGTTCGGCGACGGATTCGACGGCGCGGCCGGGGGCGTGGGTGAAAGCCGATCGGCGGATGAGGTCGAGCCGGGACCACTCGGTGTCCAGCAGCGCCACCAGATGGGGGTCGTCGGCCCCGTTGCAGATCACGATGTGAAACTCCTTGTTGAGCTTGGAGAATCGCATCGGATCGAAGTCTGCGAGTGCTTCGGCCATGTCGCGGTTGATGCGGCGGGCCTGGGCGAGGTCCTGGTCGGAGAGATCGGGAGCAGCGAGCGCGGTGGCAAGCCCTTCGAGTCGGGCCAGCAGCCGCATGGTCCGGGCCCATTCGCCGGCATCGAATGTCGCCACCCGCGCGCCGACATTTGGGATGATCTCGACCCAGCCCTCCGCCTCGAGGCGCCGCAGCGATTCGCGAAGGGGAATGGTGCTGACCTTCGTCTCGCGCACAAGTTGGTCGATGACCAGGCGGTGCCCGGGTCCATAGGTTCCGTCCAGGACGCGGCCCTTGAGCAGTTCGTAGCACACGTCGGTCCTTGTTGGCACGACTCACCGCCTTCGCTTCAAGATCGGACTCTTATCGTATGTGATTCTGTTTCACGTAGGCGGGTTCTCGGCATCGAATCGGGCGCGCCAGGTTGCGTTCATGGGAAACAGTCCCTCGATCTCATGGCCTTCGGTGACGCGTGCCGCGATCCAGGAGTCCATTCGTTCCTGTTGCGCCGCCTCCGCCAGCACCTCGTCGGTCAGCGCGGCTGGAACCACGATGACACCGTCGTCGTCACCGACCACGATGTCTCCCGGCACGACGGCGGCGCCGCCGCAGGCGATCACGACGTCCGTCTCCCACGGAACGTGCCGCCGTCCCAGAACGGACGGATGAGGTCCCTGGGCGAACACCGGCAGGCCAATGCTTCCGACGGTGGCGGCGTCGCGGATGCCGCCGTCGGTGACCAGCCCCGCGGCCCCCCGGCTGCGTGCACGTATCGCGAGAATGTCACCTAGGGTGCCGGTTTCAGCCACACCGCGCGCTTCGATCACGAGCACTTCGCCTGGGCCGATGGTGTCGAAGGCCCGCTTCTGCGGGTTGTAGCCGCCACCGCGTTTTGCGAACAGGTCCGGGCGAAACGGCACGAATCGAAGCGTGCGTGCCGGCCCGGCCATCTGCATGCCGGGTACCAGCGGACCAACCCCTTCGATGAAGACGTCGTGGTAGTCACGCTTGCGAAGCGCGGCCGAAAGCCCTGCCGTACCGACCGCGCGAAGTCGCTCGGCGCGGGCGTCATCGACCGGAGTCACCGGAGCCGGCGCTGGATCGTCAGTCATGATCCCGTCCTTCGTCAGTAACTCGCGCGGCCACGACTGGCGCGCGCCGGGATGAACCGATCCGCCAGCGCCTCCGAGGCGCGCGCCAGGACCGAGACATCCGCTCCGGTCAGGATGAAGGACGCTCCCGCGCCCAGGTAGCGTTCGGCGATCTCCGGCACGAACGCGTTCACGCCCACCGGTACTCCTAGTCGTCGTCCGGCCGCGATGCATCGCTCGACCGCGGCAACGACGTCGGGGTGCTCCTGCTGACCTAGCAAACCCATGGACGCGGCCAGATCGCTGGGCCCGACGAAGATGCCGCCGGCCCCGCTCGCGGCGATCGCCTCGACCTCCTCGACCGCAGCAGCGGTCTCGATTTGCACTATGACGGATACCGCTGTGCTCGCGGCGCCGAGATAGCCGTCGATCCGGTTCCACCGTGCAGCGCGCCCCAATGCACTCCCGACGCCACGCACGCCGTGCGGCGGATAGGCGGCGGCCTGCACGGCCGCCTGTGCCTCGGCCGCGCTGGACACCATCCGCACAAGCACATTCTGGGCGCCCAGGTCGAGAACCTGCTTGATCACCACGCTGTCGTTCACCGGAACCCGGACGACGGGTGTGATCGCATAGGCGGCGATGGCCTGGAGCTGGGCGAGCACCGACTCCAGGCCGTTCGGTGCATGCTCCATGTCGATCAGGAGCCAGTCCAGGCCGCTGCCGGCGCAGATCTCCGCCACCAGAGCGCTGCCGGAACAGACCCACATGCCGATCGCGGGGCGTACGGCGCCGGCCAGGCCATCGGTGAAGGCGGGGGGGAGGGTCAGACGAATCGGCATGTGACCGCCCCCAGCTTGTGGTAGTCGCCCAGCACGGTGTCGCCGCGCTCGACCCACATCGGCCGGGTGAAGCTGCCTGCCAGGACGATCTCGCCGCTGGCCAGTCCATCACCATGGCTCGCGAGCTTGTTCGCCAGCCAGGCCACTCCCATGGCGGGATGCCCCATGACCGCGGCGGCGACGCCGGACTCCTCGATAGTCTCGTTCCGGTACAGGACGGCACTGGCCCAGCGCAGATCGATGGACGAAGGCGCAACGGGGGATCCGCCCAGGACCACGGCGCCCAGCGCGGCGTTGTCGCTGATGGTGTCGACGACTGTCCGTCCCGCCAGTTCGATGCGTGAGGACAGGATCTCGAGCGCCGGGACGACGTACTTCGTTGCATCCAGGACATCGAACACCGTCACGCCCGGACCCTTCAGCTCCTCATTCAGAACGAAGGCGAGTTCGACCTCGATGCGCACATTGGAGAACCGGTCGAACTCGATGACGGATCCGGAATCGTAGATCTGGTCATCGAACACGGCTCCATAGTCGGGCTCGCTGATCCCGGTCGCCGCCTGCATCACCTTCGATGTGAGGCCGATCTTGCGCCCGGCATGACGGCGGCCAGCCGCCACCCCGCGCTGGTGCCAGATCCGTTGCACGGCATAGGAGTCATCGACGGTCATGCCGGTGTAGCGGGCAGTCAGGAGCGGCAGGACGCCGCGCTCCCGCTCTGCCCGCAGCAGCTCATCAGCGATCTGCTCGTGCACGGCCGGGTCGAGCACGGTCTCACACCGCCGAATCGGAGGAGGCGATCGGCAGATTGAAGAGGCGGATGGCGTTGTCGGCGAACACAAGGGCCCGGTCAGCGTCACTGATCTCGAGCTCGTTCCGCACGAACTCGACCCCCTGGCTCATCCAGCCGTAGAACACCGGGAACGACGATCCGAACAGGTAGTGGTCGGCTCCGTTGACCTTGAGTGCGCACTCCACTTGGTCCTTGCCCCACGAGTGCGGATGGGTGAGGTCGAAGAAGATGTTGTTGTCCAGGTATCCCTTGATCTTGTCGCCACCGGTCGGATCGAGCCGGGCCATGGCCTCCTTCCGGTTCGACGCATGCGGCGTCAGCAGTGACGTGTTCGCGAAGAAGTTGCCTCCGAGCATCGTGTGGACGAAACGCAGATTCGGGAACCGGTCGAACATGCCGCTGAAGAGTTCACGGCCCACCGCGATCGCCTGATCGGTGATACGCCCGAACTCACGCCGGAAATTGGTGTAGTCGATGATCGAGCGCCATTCCACCGGCAGCGGCGTGTGGTGGATGATCACCGGCACGCCGAGGTCGTTCAGCACCATCAGGTAAGGCTCGAATGCCTCATCGTCGAGGTAGAGCTGTCCGTAGTGGCAGGCGAGTTGCACGCCCACGGCACCGAACTCCTTCACGCAGCGCTCGACCTCGTAGAGGTTGTCCTTGCCACCCCACGGAGGGACGCAGGCGGTGGCGAACAGGCGTCCGTTCGAACGCTTCACGATGTCGAACGCGTTGTCATTCACCGCCTTGCACGTCTCCAGATCGAGCCACTCCTGCCAGACCGGCACGCGCATGATCCCGTAGTCGACGCCGGCGTCGTCCATGGCCTTGAGCTTGGACTCGACGGAGTAGTCGCCCTCGACGTAGTTCAGGTTCTGGAAACCCTTCGGCTTCTCGAGGATCAGCTGCCGCTTGCCGTCCTCCATGGTGATCACGCGGGCGATCTCGCCGAAACTGCGAGGCGCCGAATCCAGGAAGCCGTTGAGCATCTTCGGGTTGGAGAAGAGGTCCTCAGGCAGGTGGTGGATGTTGATGTCGATGACGGTCATCGGGGGATCTCGCCCTTCTCTTCAAAGCGTGTAAACGGTGGTCATGCCGTGGCTGCCTGGCGCAGCCGGCGCCGATCAGCACCTGTGAATGTGGCCGCGACGATGTCGTCCGGCCGTTGCGGGCCGGTGAGCTCACCGTCGACCTTTCCGTCCCGGAAGACGAGGATGCGATCGCAAAGCATCGAAAGTTCGTTCTCGTCGCTGCTGGCCACGAGCACACCGCATCCGGCCGCCGCGGCGTCCTTCACCGCCGCCACGATGATCTCCCGGGCACCGACGTCGACCGCCTGGGTGGGCTCGTGCAGCGCCAGCAGTTTCGGTTGCCGGGACAGCCATTTCGCCAGGACGACCTTCTGCTGGTTACCGCCGGAGAGCCGGCCCACCACCGCTCCCGGGTCTCGCGGGCGCACTTGGAGCTGGTCGAGCCACGGGGTGAGTTCTCTGCGTTCGGAGCTCCGGCGGATGGGTGCGAACCAGGTTCCGTGCCCGCTGGTCCGGGGAAGGGCGGCGTTCTCGAGGACGGTCTGCTCCATCGCCAGCCCGGCGTGTTCCCGGTCAGCCGGAACCAGTGCGAGACCTGCGTCGATGGCGGCGCCCGGAGTGAGATGCATGAGCTCCATGTCGTTGCCGCCGACGACCAGCCGCCCGGTGGTGGCCCGTTCGACACCGGCGAACACGTACGGCACGTCCTGGTAGCCCGAGTCGGCCAGACCGGTGACGCCGACGATTTCGCCCGGCGCGATCCGGACGGTGACGTGGTCGAGGCCGGCACTGGACACCGCCCACACCTCGGCTGCCGCCGGGGCGTTCAGCCGTGCATGGCCGCCGCCCGAACTGATCTGGGTGATCACGCGGCCGAGCATGAAGCGGGCCAGGTCCTCCTCGCCGAGACCGGCCACCGGCACTCCGGTTTGGACCAGATCTCCGTCGCGGAGCACCGTGACCCGGTCGGCGGCGTCAATGACCTCCTCGAGCCGGTGCGTGATCAGAAGGGCCGAGGTACCGGCCCGGACCACGCCGTCGAGCATCTCGTAGAAGTGCTCCAGCGACCGGCGCGACAGCGTGCGGGTGGACTCGTCGAAGACGATAAGCCCGCCCCCGTGGGGAGCGTCCTGCAGAGCACGGGCGATGGCGACAGTGGCGCGGTCCTCCTCATTGAGCCGATACACCAGCGCGTCGAGCGGGACTGGCCTGCCGAGGCGGCCGAAGACCTCCTCGGCGGCCTCCCGCTCGGTCGCCCAGTGGATGCGACGCGAGATCCGCCCCGCGCGGAGCCGGCCGACGCGCATGTTCTCGAGCACACTCATCTCGGGCACCAGGCCCAGGGACTGGTGGACCACCGCAACCCCCCGGGCCCGGGCCTCCACCGGCCGGATCGGCAGCCGGAGCGGGACGCCGTCCACCTCGACGAGTGCACCTGGATCCGGTGAGTACAGGCCGGTGAGCACCTTCGCCAGGGTTGACTTGCCCGAGCCGTTCTGCCCGATCAGAGCGTGGATCTCGCCGGCTCTGACGTCCAGTTCGACATTCTGCAGCACCCGGTTCCGGCCGAAGGTGACGCTGACGCCGGAGACGTGCATCCGCGGCGCCGGGCCGGACTCGCTCAACTCACACCCCAGAGCTTCAGGAACGAGTCGGTGTAGGTGGCCGGCCCGAACCACTCACCCGAGGCCTGGGCGGTCGCGTTGAGCGTCACCTGGCCGATGTTGTCGCGGGTGAACAGGCGGATCGGGATGGAGTAGGCCGGGAGTTTGTCGCCGGTGATCCCGGTCATCATCCGCAGGACAGCGTCGGCGTCGACCCAGCCCTGGTAGGCCGATGCCTGGCCAACCGAGGCGTAGAGGAAGTTCTTGTTCGAGAGCATCTGCAGGCCGGACAGCTGAGCGGCTCCGGAGATACCCTTGACGCTCGCGATCTTGCCTGCTTGCTGCGAGCCGCCGAGCGTGGGCTGCAGATACTGGTCGAACTCCGACACCAGGTAGCCGACGTTCGGTGTCTTCAGCAGCGCTGAACTGGTGGAGGGAGCGATCAGGGCGAAGTTGGCCGAGGAGATCTTATTGATGGTCACCTTGCAGCCGGAGCACTCCTTGGCGAACTCGGCCTGTGCGGCGGCGACGAAGGCAACCGGCGCTGGACCATCGGTGCTCTCATTGATGACGACCGATGCCTTGCCCTTGGAGTCGTTGATGATCCAGTCCGCGACCGCAACCATCTGGCTCGCGCCGGGCGCGTAGATGTATGCCAGCTTCGCGGATGCCGGGTGGGCGCTGTCCTCGATCTGGTTCGTGTTGAGCACCGGGATCCTCGCCTGCTCGGCCGCCGCGAACGCATTCGCAGCGAGCACGTAGGGGATGGCATCGGTGACGATGGCGCCGGCCTTGGCCTTGGTTGCCTGGCTCAGGCAGGCCGAGATGCCGGTCGGCGTTGCGTTGCCGTTGCACACCTGCAGCTTCACACCGACCTTGCCCAGTGCCGTTCCGAGCGCTGACTGCGTCACGGCGAACTGCGGCGACTGTTGAGTGATCGGGATGTAGTAGACGGTCTTTCCGCTGAGCTGGCTCAGGCCAGAGATCGATCCGGCCGGGACCGGGTAGCTGGTGCCGGCCTTCTCAAGGGCGCTCACCTTCCCGGATACGTCGGACGACTGCGACGATCCGCCGGACGTCGAGGTGGTCCCGCTGCTGCCGCTGGAGCACGCAGCGATGAACAGGATTGATGCGGCGCTCGCGCCGGCGAGGGTGAACCGGCGGGACCGGGGGGTAATGCTGAACATGAGAACCTTCCTGGCGTCATCTTTAGTGTGGATAGAGTGCTGCGCAGCGGTTTTCAGTGGACGTTGCGGTGCAGGAGGGTGGAGATCGTGACCGCGACGACCAGGACGCCGCCGTAGAACACGGAGGACACCCAGGCGGCTGCGCCGAGCAGTTGGAGGCCGAGGATTCCGGTGGCGAGGAAGTAGACGGCGAGCAGCGTGCCGAGAGGGTTGAACCGGCCGGGCTCGAGGATGGCGGTGCCGAGGAAGGTGGCCGCGAAGATCGGGAGCAGGTAGGACTGCGACACCGTCGCATCGAAACCGCCGGTCGCGGCGGCTGAGATGACACCGCCGACGCCTGCGATCAGGCCTGCGAAAGCGAAAGCGCTGAACCGGATGCGATTCACGCGAACCCCAGCCAGGCGGCTGACCTCGCGGCTGGCGCCGACGAATCGCATGTTACGGCCGAGCGGGGTGAACCGCATGACATATGCGAAGCCGAGCATCAGCACCAGGCCCTCGTAGAAACCGACCGGCAGCCCAGCGATCGTGAACAGTGCGATCTTCGAAAAGTTCTGAGGCAGACCGGAGATCGGCGTCAGGTTGGTCACCCACAGACCGAGTCCGAGCAAGAACGTTCCGACCCCCAGAGTCACCACGATCGTGTTGACACCGAGATGCACTGTGAGCCAGCCGTTCACGGCACCGACGATGGTGGAGGCGGCGATCGCGGCGATGGCCGCGAGGGCGACGTTCCAGTGCAGATTGACGTTGAGCACGGCCACCAGGACGGCTGCGAACCCGAAGTTCGAGGCGACCGACATGTCGACGAACTCGCCGACGATGATCGTGCACAGCAGCGCAGCGGTGAGGAACACCAGAGCCTGCTGAGAGCCGAAGATCGTCTGAAAGGTTCCTGAGGTCAGGAAGGTCTCCGGTACGAGGATGGCGTACAGCACGCCGAGGATCAGCCAGACCCCCAGTGCCGCGAACCGCGAGCCGAAGCGGCCGATCGAGAACTTGGCCCCGGACAGCACCTCCGCTCGAAGGTCCTGCACAGCCGTTTTTGTGTGGCTCGTCATGTCGTCCCCTGCGGTTCCGTCGTCGTCGACTTTGTGGAGAGCGCCGTCCACGCGACACCGGGCCCATCGACGGGCGAGACCGGTTGCGCGGTGCGGACTGGACCTGGCTACTGATGTCATGTTGCAGATCACACGACTCACGGATCGTATATGAACTCATGCATTATCAACAATCAAATCTTGTATAGTTCCGTATATGAATTTGCTGCGCGTGACCGGTGCACTACCCAGCTGACTGACAGCAACCACTTATTGATGTCGTGCAGGACTTCATATACGATCTGCTTAAGGCGCTGGCCGCCTGTGAGAGCCATCCGGCCGCTGTGCAGCGAAGGTCCGGGGCATGACGCAGAGGAGCATCGATGCTCGACATCGCCATCATCGGAGCTGGCCCCGGCGGCCTTATCACTGCGTTGCGACTGCATCAGGAGGGCTTTAGCCCGCGGATCTACGAATCAGTCGACGCGTTGAAGCCGCTCGGCGTTGGCGTCGACATCAAGGTCTACGGCGCCAAGGAGCTGGACGAGCTTGGCCTGCTGGACGAGTTCCGCGCCATGTCGGTGGACGCCGAAGACTCGATCTTCTTCAACCACTACGGCCAGGAGATTTACGCCGAGAAGTGCGGCGTGCATATGGGTTACCTGCATGAGCAGCGCTTCGTGCATCGCGGCTACCTGCAGATGCTCTTCTACGACGCGGTGCTCGAGCGCCTCGGCGAGGGCTCGGTCGTCCTCGGAGCCCGCATCGCCGGATACCGCCAGGATGCGGACGGCGTCATCCTCGACGTCCAGCACCGCGACGGGCGCACCGAACAGGTCCGCCACGACGCGGTCATCGCCGCCGACGGCATCAAATCCGCCGTCCGCCGGCAGATGCACCCGGATCTGGCCGAACCGACCTACTCCGGTATAACGATGTACCGCGGCACCACGCTGCGGAAGCCGTTCCGCGGTGGCCACACGATCCTGCACATCGGTGACCCGAGGGTCAGCTCGATGATCATCTACCCGATCGCGAACGACGTCGACGGCACCGGGCTGGATCTCGTCAACTGGGTGGTCGAGTACGAGCGCCCCCAGACCGTCGAGGACTGGAACCAGATCGGCACGGTCGACGAGATCCTTCCGCTCTACGAGAGCGTGAAACTGCCGTTCCTCGACGTCCAGCAGCTCATGCGCGACGCACGTGAGGTCTACCTCTTCCCCTTGATCCGGCACGAACCGCTCGAGACCTGGGTCGATGGTCGCGTGGTGCTCCTCGGGGACGCCGCCCACGCCATGTACCCACGAGGCGGGAACGGCGTCTGCCAGGCGTTCGTCGACGCGGGAGTCGTCGCTCGGAAGCTGGCCGAGCTCGACGACCCGCACGAGGCGTTCCTCGCGTACGACGCGGCGCGGCGCGAGGCGGTCAACCGCATCGTGTTGTCGAGCCGCGGCGAGGGGTACGAGGTCATCCGGCGGATGGTCGCCGAACGCACGGACGGCAAGCCCTTCGACGACATCGAGCAGGTGCTTCCGCTCGCCGAGGCCGACGAGATCTTCGCGCGCTACCATAAACTGGTCGGGCAGCCCCGGCCCGGCTGGGAAGACCAGCAGGCTAGCGGATTTCGCTCGGTCGCGGCCAGTCAGCAATCATGAGCGAGGACTACCGGGACTACCTCATCCCGGCCGGCTCTCCGCGACTCAAGGAGAGCCGCGGTCTCGACCCGTGGACGTACGCCGAGCCGATCCGGGCGACCGAGCGCGCACGGGGACTGGTTGCGCTCTGGGAAAGCCTGTACCAGCAGCCCTTCACCGGGATCACGCTGAACGGCGAGGTCCTGAAGGACCAGTTCTCGATCGCGGACGAGGGTTTCGACGTCCGGACGGCAGCATCCGCTGCGGCCACGCTGCTCAGTTCGCTCGGCGCGGAGGAGCGGGCGAAGGCCCACTATCCGATCGATGCTCCCCAGTGGCGGGACTGGTACAACCCCGAGTGGCCAATGAACGCGAACGGCGTCCGGCTCGATGAGGTCAGCTCGGCGGTTCGAGATGGCGTCACGGCGCTGATGCGCGCCTGCTTCAGCGACGACGGCTACGACAAGACCGAGCAGGTGCGATCCGCCAATCTCTTTCTCGGCGAACTCTACGACTTGCGAAACATCATGAATGAGTGGAGTTATCACTTCCTAATGTTCGGGAAGCCGAGTGAGACCCAGCCGTGGGGCTGGAACTTGTACGGGCACCACCTGGCCCTCAACTGCCTCATCGTCGGATCCCAGATTGTCGTCTCGCCCACGTTCATGGGCGCCGAACCCACGATCATCGACCGGGGTGACGGCCATCCGTTCGAACTGTTCCAGCGCGAGGCCATCACCGGGATCGAGCTCATGCTCTCCCTGCCGCCCGAATTACGACAGCAGGCGCAGATCTACCGCCAGATGAAGGACCCGGCCATGTCGGAGGACCGATGGCACTTCGCCGACGAACGGCAGCTGGGCGGCGCCTACCGCGACAACCGGGTCATCCCCTACGAGGGGGTGAACGCTCGCTCAATGACCGGCACGCAGCAGCAGCAGCTGAGCGACGTGGTGGCGAGCTTCATCGATGTCCTGCCGCACAAGCCGTTCGAGGCCCGATTGCGGCAGGTCGAGGCGGCCTTCGACGACACCTGGTTCAGCTGGATCGGCCCGGACGACGGCGTGTCCCCGTTCTACTACCGCGTGCAGAGCCCGATCATCCTGGTGGAGTTCGACAATCACACCGGTGTGTGGCTCACCAATACCGAGCCCGCGCGTTTTCACGTGCACACGCTGGTCCGTACGCCCAACGGCAACGACTACGGCAAAGACCTGCTGCGGCAGCACTATGCGCAGTCTCACCGGCCGGGTGCTGCCGATGCCCCGACCTCGAACTGAAGCAAGGACTGCCGTATGGATCTCGGAATCTCGGGGCGCACCGCCTTCGTCTCAGCTTCATCCCAGGGGCTCGGACTGGCCTGTGCCCGGGCCCTCGCGCGTGAGGGTGCGACGGTCGTCCTGAACGGCCGCGATGTCACCAGGCTGAGGGCGGCGGTGGCCGGCATCCGCGCCGATTTCACCGATGCCCGAGTCAGTTTCGTCGCCGCCGACCTGACCAAGAGAGCGAGCCTGGACGAGATCATCGGCGCCGTGACGGAGCCGGACATCCTGGTCAATAACAACGCCGGGCCGCCACCGGGTTGCCTCGAAGACTGGGACGAGACGGCGCTGCTCGGAGCCGTACGGGCCAATCTGATCCCGGCGGTGCAGCTGATGCGGGCATTCATCCCGGGGATGCGCGAGCGGCGTTTTGGCCGCATCGTGAACATCACCTCCGCCATGGTCAAGGGACCGAAGTACGACATGGGCCTGTCAACCTCGGCGCGCGCCGCCCTGACCGCGATCAGCAAGTCGGTCAGCGCCGACGTCGTCGCCGACAACGTCACAGTGAATAACCTGCTGCCCGAACGTTTCGACACCCGCCGGCAGCAGTTCATGGCCGAACGGCGGATGGCTGCCGACGGCATTGGCCGCGAGGAGGCCTACCGCCAAATCGTCGCTACCATCGCGGCGAAACGGCTCGGCCGGCCGGAAGAGTTCGGCGACGCCTGCGCCTATCTGTGCAGCGCACAGGCCGGATACATCTCGGGACAGAATCTGCAGCTCGACGGCGGCTCGTACCCGGGGCTGATTTGACCAGCACCGGCTCAGCCACCCATACGGACGCAGCCACGGTCGCTGCGATCACGGCCGTCGAGGATCGCCGCCGCCGTGCAGTCGTCGCCGTCGACCTGGCCGAACTCCGCGAGATCTTCGCGGACGACCTGGTGCACATCCACTCCACCGGCCTCACCCACGACCGGCCGAGCCTGCTGGCGCACATCGACCAGAAGCGCGCGTTCCTGTCGGTCGATCGGGGGGAGCTGCACATCCGGGTGATGAACGATGTCGCCATCGTGGTCGGGCCCCTGCACAACCGGATGCGGACACCGGACGGCGGCGAGATCGTCCTGGACGGCGTGGCTACCCAGATCCTTCGTCATGACGACCGCGGCTGGCGCTTCATGCACTTCCAACTCACCCCGGCCATCCCCAACAACGAGGACAAGCGATGAAGCTCGCCCGCTTCCACACGGCTGGGGGACCGGTCCGGCTTGGCCGTGTCGACGGTGACCGGATCGTCGAGGTGGGTGCAGTTGCGGGTGACTCGCTGCGTGCGATCCTCGCGCGGCTGACCGAGCTACGACCGGGACTCGAGGCCGCAGTCGGCCCCAGCCACGCCTTGGCCGACATCGTCCTCGAAGCACCCATCGACGACCCGCAGAAGTACCTGGCGATCGGAATGAACTATAAGGCTCACGCCGAAGAGGCCCGAGCAGCCGGGATTCCCGTGCCGGTCAACCAACTGTGGTTCAACAAGCAGGTCTCGTGCATCACCGGCCCGTACGACGACATCGTCAAACCCATTGTCTCCGAACAGCTCGATTACGAGATCGAGCTCGGGGTGGTGATCGGGACCCGCTGCCGCAACGTCTCCGCGGCGAACGCCCGATCGGTGGTCGCCGGATACCTGGTCACCAACGACGTGTCCGTGCGGGACTGGCTCATGCAGCGGTCACCCACCTTCACCCTCGGGAAGTCGTTCGACACCCATGGACCCATGGGTCCGTGGCTGACCACGGACGACGAGATCGCCGACCCGCACGACCTGCGGATGCGGCTCACCGTGAACGGCGAGGAACGTCAGAACTGGTCGACCGACGACATGATCCACAACATCTGGGCCCAGATCGCTGAACTCACCACCGTCATGACCCTGATGCCTGGCGACATCATCGCCACCGGCACCCCAGCGGGGATCGGCGCTCCGGCCAGACGGTGGCTGCATCATGGCGACGTCGTACGAGCCGAGATCGACGGACTCGGCGCGATTGAGAACCGGGTCGTCGCCGCCGATTGATCGAAGAGACGGCAAGCCCCAGGTTCACGAGGGAGGTCGGATGGACAAGCGGGACGGCGCGCCGCGCCGCAAGAGCATCTACGTCAGCGGATTCAGCCATGCCAACCCGTTGCCGGCTGCCTCAAGGATCGGCCCGTTCGTCTTCTCCGGCGCGATCACTGGCCGTGATTCGCACTCCGGCCAGCTGCCACCGGACCTCGATTCCCAGTGTGCCAACATCTTTCAGTACATCCGCCAGGTGGTGGCCGCCGCGGGCGGCACGACCGGCGACATTGTGAAGATGACGGTCTGGCTGCGCGAGTACCGCGACCGGGACGCGCTCAACCGGGAGTGGGAAGCGATGTTCCCGGACCCGGACTCGCGTCCCGCGCGACACGCTTTGGCCGCCGATCTTGATGGCGACATGCTTATCCAGTGCGACTTCATCGCGGTGCTGGACGACGGGCGCTGAACCGATGTCCGGACCGGTCGCTCAGCAAGTCGGTCGGTCGCGACGGGGTCCGCTCCTGGCCGTCCTGGCCCTGCCGACGGCGATCGCCCCCTTCTCGGTCGACGGGTACACACCCTCACTCCCGCGGATCCAGCTCGACCGGCGTCATCGCAGTCAGTGCCCCCTCGGGCAGCACAGGAGAACGGGGAAGTCGATGGATCGATTGCTCGTGATGCGCAGTTTCGTCACGATCGCCGCAGGAGAGAGCTTCCGGGAGGCCGCTCACACCCTCGGCATCTCTGGATCCCTCGTCTCGCGCCACGTCGCCGACCTCGAACGCCAGGTTGGCGTCCGGTTGGTGAACCGGACCGCGCGTTCGATCAGCCTCACCGAACCGGGTAAGCGCTACTGGGAGTTCGCCCGGCGCATCCTCGACGAGATCGATGGCCAGGACCAGGCCATGTCCCAGACCCAGGACCTCCCCGAGGGGCAGCTGTCGCTGATCTGTCCCAAGTGGATCGGCTCGCTGGATCTGGGCGACGCCATCGCCGAGTTCGCGGTCGCTCATCCCAAGATCAGTGTGCGGCTCGAACTGGGCGGGGTGTCGGACCGGGTCTACGACTTCCTCGACACCGGCTTCGACGTCGCCTTCCATGCTCGCGAGGTGCGCGATTCGCGTGTGCGTCTGCGACACATCGCGGATCTGCCGTTTGTGCTCTGTGCTTCCACAGCTTATGTGGATCGGTATGGCGCCCCCACGCATCCCCTAGGGCTGGGAGACCACGACTGCCTGGTGCACGACAGCGACCTGGTCTGGAGGATTGGGCACGGTTCGATGGGCGCCTCCCATAAGGTGCGAAAGGTGGCCTTCAGCTCGAACTCGTACGTCGCGCTGCAGAAGGCTGTCACTCTCGGCCGGGGGATCGCGCTGTTGCCGCGCCGACTCGTCGAGCAGCAGCTCGCGGACGGCGCGCTTCAGATGTTGCTTCCCGAGTTCGGTGTCCCGGATCGGGCCCTCTCCGCCATCTACAGCCCGGGGCAGCGGACGCCGCGCAAGGTCCGCGTGCTCCTGGACTACGTGTGCGCATGGTTCCGGGACGCCACCGTTGCTGAACGATGTGGCGGCGTGCGCGTTGGCTGAGCCAGTCTGGTTCCCAGCAGCCGCAGACACAGCTGGCGGGACTCATCGACGCGCCGGCATCCCCGGCCCGCGGCTGGGTGTGTTCGCCGAAGGGGTCGCGCTGAGCAAAGATTCGCCTGCCGCGGCACGAACGTGCAAGCAACTGGCCGCCGAGGGCTTGGAATGTTGCGCTTCCGACAGTCTCCGCCTCGGAGACTCCAGCGGCGACTGGGGTGACGGGTCGTTCACCGTGAAGGTGGAGGACACCATCCGCGCGGCGTAGTTCCTGACCGAACAAGGTAGAGCACCCGGAATCCTGATCGGCGGTGCCGCCGTCATGTTAGTGGCGCTCCGGGTTCCTAGTGCGAAGGGCCTGGTCACAATCGGGGCCACCCAGTGAGCCCAAGGACGTGGAGCGCACTACCGCGCACTGGTGGACTGGGCACTCGCCGACGGTGCGGCCCAAATGGCTTGTCGGGAAGGCGCTCACCTTGAAACGAGCCTTCATTCGTCAGTATCGACAACGCCACCAGCATCTTCCGCGGCGGCGCCCTACCCGTAGCTTCATCGCCCTCGAAGGGTCGGATCACCTGATGGGTGCAACGGGCCAGGCTCGCCGGGCAGCCCGCATCATCAGCGCCTGGTCGGACCAGAACCTGCAGGACTGACGTCCGGCACCCGGCATCTGTTCAGCTAAGCGTGCACATTCTGTGGGCCTATGCCTCGCCGCTTCCGTTGACGACATGTTTTCTGCCTCGTCACACTATTGGTACATATCGCGCCCATTGAGAGAAGGCCTTCGGGGCCGTCCCGATTGTGGCGCCTGCAATTCTGGAGGCCTGATGATTGATCGGCGCTCGTTTATCGTGGCATCGGTCGGCACTGGCGTCGCCCTAGCGACGGGCGCGGCCGAACTCTCGGGTGGAGGCGCAATTGCGGCATCCAATCCCAATGTGAGTTTGCATGGATATGGCTCGTCCCATGTCGAGTCGGTCACGGCCGTCACTCAGGTCTTCGGTGATGGTCAGAAGTTGATTGCGCTCGTGATCGAATTCGATCGGGCGATCAGGGGTTCGCAATTGTCGGCGTCCACCTTCAAGGTGATCGATCGAACCATCACCAAGGTCTACGCCAGTCACACCGGTGACATCAGCGGCCATGGCCGCGACGGGCGGTTCGTGGTGGTCGAACTCTCCCCGGAAGACGCGGCTGCGCTGCTGTGGGTTCCGCTCCCGCACGACGGATCAGGCGGCGGCCCGGGACCAGGTGGCCCTCAAGTTGGTGACAACACACCCGGCAACAAGATCGTGCCCGCGTCTGCCACCGTTCTTCAGGTTTCCGCCGTCGTCACTACCGACGGACACCGGTACGCCGCGGACAGCACGACGGCCCTGATCACGAACAAGGTCAAGAACCTGATCGTCGACGACTTCGAGCAGTTCTCCTACACCGACCCGGCCACCAGCCGCACGCTCACCTACAACCTGTTCAAGCCGAAGCACATGCGGCCCGGAAAGCGTTACCCACTCGTCCTCTTTATGCATGACGCCGGGGTGATCGCCGTGCCCACCCTGGGCCCGCTCGTGCAGGGCAACGGTGCCACCTCATGGGCCAGCCCCGAGGACCAGGCGAAGCACCCCTGCTTCGTCCTCGCGCCTGAGTACCCCGAAGTCGTCATCGCCGACGACTACAAGCCCTCCACGTACTTCGATGCGACGGTAAACCTGCTGAAGGCGGTCGCCAGCACGTACAACGTGGACCCGGACCGCATCTACTCGACCGGTCAGTCCATGGGCGCGATGATGACGCTGGGAATCAACATCAAGTATCCCGATCTGCTGGCGGCGTCCTATGTAGTGGCTGGGCAGTGGCCCGCCGATCAGGCTGCCCCCCTGGCGCGCAAGAAGCTGTGGGTCACCGTCTCCGAAGGCGACACCAAAGCATTCCCGACTGAGAATCAGATCATGTCCGTCGTGAAAGGACTGGGAACCAAGGTCGCGCAGGCGCAATGGGACGGATCCTCCACTGGCCTGGAGTTCGCCGCCGACGTCAGGGCCTTATTGGCGCAACACGCACCGATCAACTACGCCCACTTCACGGCCGGCACCCTGCCGGCCGTCAAGTCCGGAAAAACTATGGAGCACCCCGCCACCTGGCAGGTCGCTTACGACATTCCAAGTATCCGGGCTTGGATCATGCGGCAGTCCCTGTAAAAGAGTAGCTGGGAATTCTGTCGGAGAAAATAGATGAAAGGACAGTACTGCCGTGGCGTCTACGGATAGACAATCGAACCTGAATCAGGCCGCCCGAGAAGTTCCAGGACTGAGCCGGCGCTCATTCTTGGTCGCCGGAAGCGCCACGGCACTGACCTCGGCCACGCTGGTATCGGCGCTTGATTCGCCGGCCATGGCCGCCGCGAGCACCAATGCGCTCAGCGTCGGAGCTGGAAAGGCTGCCATCAGTATTCCGGCGTCATTGTTGCCGCTCGACAACTTCACCACAGTGCACGACGACCTCTTCGTCAAGGTGTTACTGCTGGAGAACAAGGCTCGTCGTGTGGCCTTCATCGTCCTCGACCTCACCTCGATCAGCGAAGAAGCGATCACGGACATCCGTACCGTCGTCAGTGCTGCGTCCGGAGTCGCATCGTCCGACATCATCGTCACGGTCACGCACAGCTTCTCGGCTCCGCACGTGATGCCATCCACGTCATCGGCACAGGAGGCCACCTGGATCGGCAACATCACCGCTGCGGCCAAAGACGCTGTGGACGCAGCCGTTTCCAGCCTGCAGACCGCCACGATTGGATACGGCACCGGAAGGTGTGACGTCAACGTCAACCGCAACGTCGACACCGCTGACGGCTACTGGCTGGGTACTAACGAATTGCTGCCCTCGGACAAGCGCGTCGGCGTCGCACGGATCAATGGCACCGATGGAAACCCGATCGCCGTACTGATCAACTACAACGTGCAGTCGTGCGTGATGCAGGACTCGGTCATGGCCAGTGGTGACCTACCGATCACCGCCGACCTGGCCGGGGCCGCCACAGCGCACGTCGAGGCGCAGTACCCGGGGGCGATCGCCTTCTGGATCGTCGGTGCTTGCGGTGATCAGTTCCCGGCTTTTCGATCGAAGCGATACACCATCGACAAGAACAGGAACTGGGCGTACGACACCGACGCACACGACGCCGGGTTCCTGCTGCTGACCGTCCAGGGCGAGCGCTTAGGCACCGAGGTTGTCCGTGTCGCCCAGACCATCCGGACCAGCCGCGATTCCTCGCTACGATTGGTGATCGACCAGATCACGGTCAACAGCGACAATCCACCACACGTTCAAGGCCCGGTCAAGACCGCGGACTTCTCCATCACTGGCACCACCACCACGCCGATCTGGGTGCTGAGGGCAGGCAACGGCGTCATCGCCGGAGCTGAGCCCGAACTATCGACAACGACCGCGGACTTTATCAAGCAGCAATCCGCATTCGCACACACATTCGTTGCATCAATGTTCGAGGGCGGCGCCAAGAACATGCCCGCGAAGTGGAACTACGACCACGTCACCTACGAGGCGCTGGACGGGTCCTTCGCCAGAGGCTCGGCCGAACGGGTGGCCAACCAGGTCGTCCGCGTGATCCGGTCGCTTGACTAGACGATCAGGCTTGAGACGTTCCGATTACCTGCGGCATGTGCGGATACCTCGATCTGAACCGTCTCGGATTCGCCCGGAGGGCACATGCTAAACCGAGTCCTCGACGAGTCCCAAGTGGTGGCGACGGTGTTGGGAGCACCTTTGCCTTCAGGTCGACGTCCTTACGCAGCAGCGCACAGAGTTCGCCGCGCCGAGCGCCTGTCGTCATCGCGGTCCACACGAACGCGCCCAGTCCGGTCTTTCCATGATTCGCCGAAGCAGCTGGGTCGCTTCGGCGGGAGGGGGGCGAAGGATTCGATCGAACCGGCGGCGGTGGCTCGGTGTTGTCGATCGGATTGCGATTGATCCAGCGCCCCCGAACAGCCCGATTGAATGCGGCAAACCGAATCCAGTGTGTTGCCCGGATTGAGGACGACGACAGCGGCTTGCAGGGGACCCGCTCGCATTGCTCGTCGCATTCGTGCGACCGCTGATTCGGTGCTTCATGTGCACCGCGTGCCGTCGCAACGCTCCCGGCAGCGGCGCAGCTGGGCGTAGAAACGGTCCAGCATGGCGCTGTCCACCTTGCTGAGCGGAAGCTGTCCCGTGGCTGGTCGGATGTGCCGCTGAATGACGCCCTCGTAACGGGTTCGGGTGGTTGGCTCGACGTCCAGCACGTCGAGGTAGTGGTCGAGAAGCTGATTTAGCCTCGCCTTGGTTGTTGGGATCGCGCCGTTCGTCAACCTCGTCTTGCAGGCGCGTCCGGACCTTGTCCGAGGCATAATGCCTGGTGAGAGCGGTGCCCCCGAGAGGGATCGAACCTCCGACACACGGTTTAGGAAGGGTCACCACAGCGGCTACCCGGGCCACTTCGTGCTCCAGCACCCACGCGTTTGGCCGCTATAGGAGACCAGATCCGCATGAGTAGACGCGGTTTCGTGTCACGAACCGTGTCACGACCGAGGGTGCCTGGATCGACGTTCGCGTTTGCCAAAGCGCCCCGACGCGGTCGGAGATTGGCTACGTTTAGAGGGTCCGAACCTAGCCGGAGCATACTCGATCCGGCGACGCAAGGGCGCTAGATCTTTGTTCTAGTTTACCCGTCCATTCGGGTCTCAAGCTCGAGCTAAGAGGTGGCGATGGCTCGGAAAGTTGTAGTACGCCGTGGCGATGAGTTCTTTGATCTTATCGAGAAGGCCGCCCCGAGCGAGTTCAACTTGCAGGAGATTGTAAAGATGAATCCACAGCTGATTCCCGCGGAGGATCTAGGTCTGGACGGCGACCTGCTGGTGGTGGGTAGAGAGACTTCCTTGGCGTCGGGCTCGATCGATCTCTTGTGCTTGGCTCGGTCAGGAGATCTCGTACTCGTCGAGTTCAAGACGGGACCGCAGAACCCGGACTTCCGTCACGCATTAGCCCAAGTTGTGGACTACGGTTCCGATCTTTGGCAGCTGTCCTATGAAGACTTCGATCGTGGCGTTGTGCAGCGTCATCTTGCTAAGAACCCGGACCTAAAAGCGGCCGATCTGGAGGGGGTTGTGCAACTTGCAGGATGGAATATCAGCGAGGATGAGATGCATACACTTCGCGAACATCTCGTGGATGCATTGGCTACCGGAGACTTTATTTTTGTTGTCGCTGCCCAGCGTGTCACCTCCAGCATGGTCCGCAGCTTGGAGTATCTCAACGCCACCATGCAACGGGGGCGCTTCTTTTTGCTTGAGGTCATACATCTCCTCGGCCGGGAGCTCACCGCTTATGTAGCCCAAGTGGTGGCTGGACCATCCTTGCGTCAAGGTGGCAAGTCCGGCGTATTGAGTCAGACCAACGAGGCGAATTTCCTCTCGGGTATCCTAGATATCGAATATCGGGAGGCCTTGGCCGATGTCTTCGCTGCGTGCACGACACTTGGCATTGCAGTCGCCTGGGGATCCAAAGGTGTATCACTTAGAATCGGTACGCCTGACCGGACGGAGCCGCTGTCGGTAGGTTGGGCATTCCAGCCGGGCGGACAGTGGAGGGGTGCTCGTCACCTCACTCTCGGTGTCCAGCCGACGTCGCTCGTTCAGACTCCTAGCGTTAGAGATGCAGTTGAGGGCTACATTCAAGCGGTTTCTACGATCCGAGGATCATCACGTGCGCAAGGTACTCTTGACGCCTATATTCTCGCTCCAGATGTCGTTCCGGTCGCCAAACGAGACATCTTGAGAGCTCTCGAAGTCTTGGTAGAAAACGTTCAGTTGAATGCGAGTGAACATCTCTAGCGCCCTTCTCGATTCCTCTTGACGATCATTTGTCAGATTGTGGCCAAGATGGCCATCACTAAAATTACTAGCAGCAGGCCACCATAAAGAAACGGATTAAACGTTCGATAGAGAGCCCAGCGTGCGACCTTTGAAATCTTCAGTCTGCGACCACCCCCGAAGACATCGCGAATGCCAAATTTGTAGGCCTCGTGCTCAGGGCCCGGCCCGGCTCGTCTCAGGGAATCAATAAGGGGTTCAAGGTAGGCACTGCGCTCGATGACATCCTCTTGAATATCCAGATAATAGAACTCTGATAGCGCGAAGAGGGGAACAATCGCCAGTCCGAACCACAGGATGATGTACTCCTTTGAGCTGAACGAGACTGCCACCAGGCCGGCTGTGGTTGTGATCATCCAACTCTTCAGGCGAGCTCGATACTCATCGAACTTGTCAATTGACTGGCGGCAGTTTTCGTAGTCAACCATTAAGACTTCCATGAGTACATCTCGTGGCGAGGACATCGGAGTGCCTCCGAGTGAGGATTGACATAAGGCATCGAGGGCAAACACTTCGAGGTGTAAACCCTAGCCGACGTCTGGTCCCTAACGAAGCGATCGATGGGTCCGACGTGTCCAGCTAGCTCCTTGCGGTGAAGGACTCACACTTCGGTGGCGAGGCCGTCGTCGATCCGGAACAGCCTTGGATCACTCAATTTCGGAGCTGTCTTCGTTCTCGGACTGTGCAGTCTCGCTGGCACGGTTAGTTTCGAGGGCCGCGGCGACGGCTTCGAATTCAGCAAGAGCGGCAGTGAGGTCTTCGACGATCTCTCGGGCGATGATCTCAGGAGCGGGCAGGTTGTCGAGGTCTTCGAGGGACTCGTCGCGGAGCCAGGTGATGTCGAGGTTGGCCTTGTCCCGGGCGATCAGCTCGTCGTGGGTGAACGCTTTGAACCGCTCGGACTCGACTCGCTCAGAGCGGGCTTTGCCGGGCAGATAGCAGTCGACGAAGTCGTCAAGGTGGTGGCGCTGCAACCGGTTCTGCTTGAGCGTGAAGTGCTGGTTGGTGCGCAGGTCGTATACCCAGAGTCGCTCGGTCCAGGGCCGTTCGCTGGCGGGCTTTTTGTCGAAGAACAGCACGTTGGCCTTGACGCCTTGGGCGTAAAAGATGCCGGTAGGCAGGCGCAGCATGGTGTGCAGGTCGAAGTCCTTCAGCAGTTTGCGGCGGATGGTCTCCCCGGCGCCGCCTTCGAACAGCACGTTGTCGGGCAGGACGACGCCGGCGCGGCCGTTGATCTCCAGGATGGTGCAGATGTGCTGCATAAAGTTCAGCTGCTTGTTGGACGTGGTGACGATGAAGTCCTGTCGCTCGATCTCCCGGTCCTCACGCACCTCGCGTCCGTCGGCGCCGACCATGGTCAGCGAGGACTTGCGGCCGAATGGCGGGTTGGACAGGACGACGGACCATTTCTGCGGTGGTGCAGCCAGCAGGGAGTCCCGGACATCGATTGGGCTCTCGCCGGTGGGCTTGCCGATGCTGTGCAGCAGCAGGTTCATTGCGGCCAGCCGGGCGGTGCTGTCGACCAATTCGACGCCGTGCACGAAACCCGTTGTCAGATGGTCGCGTTCGGCCGGGGTGAGCTGCTCGGCGTCGCGGGAGGCGTGGGCGTGGGCGGCGAGCAGGAACCCGCCCGTGCCTGCGGCTGGGTCGGTGACGGTGTCCTTGACGGACGGGTTGAGGCAGTCGACCATTGCGTCGATCAGCGGGCGGGGTGTGAAGTACTGTCCAGCACCGGATTTGATGTCCTCAGCGCCCTTGCTGAGCAGCTCCTCGTAGGCGTCGCCTTTGATGTCGACGCCGGTGGCGGACCAGTTCTCCTTGTCGATCAGGTCCACAATCAGTCGCTTCAGCTTGGCCGGGTCCTGGATCCGGTTCTGCGCCTTGCGGAAGATCGTGCCCAGCACGCCGATCTGGCGGCCGAGCTTCTCCAGGATGTGCCGGTAGGTGACCTCCAAGTCGTCGCCGTCAGCGTCGAGCAGGCGTTGCCAGGAGCAGTCAGCCGGGACGATCCGTTCCGGCTTGAGCTGTCGGATCTCCCGCTCGTGCGCCATCTTCAGGAACAGCAGGTAGGTCAGCTGTTCGGTGTACTCGATCGTGCCGACACCGTCATCGCGCAAGACGTTGCAGTACGACCACAGCTTGTCGACCAACCGGCGAGCGTCAGACATCGGCCAGTTCCTCCACCCGATCCATATCACTCACTCGCCCCGTCAACTGTCCCGAGAACGCTGCCGACAATAGTGCTCGGCGAAGCATTTGGGATCGCCTCTGGGCTTGCGCCAGTTGCTCGTCTAGTCGTGCGACTCGGTCGAGGTCAGCAGTGATCTGCTGTTCCAAGGAGGACTGCAGTTCCTGTGGTGGTACGGGAATGGGCATGAGACGGATGCGGCGCAGGCTGATGGATGCAAGATTGGTTGTCTGCTTTCCGTTGCGCTCAGCCCAGGGACCACCGACAGTGTTGGCCGCCCAAGAAAGCAGTTTTGGCTTGATGGCTTCATTACGAATGCGGGCCCTGAACACGTGATTCTGATGAATGCACGTGTCGAGTTGGTCTTCCCATATCCATCCTCGGGCCAACTTGTCTCTATCGCCGCCTTCGTTTAACAGGACATCGCCGCGTTCAAGGCGAAGCGCTTCAACCTTCGCCTTCGGCGCCCTGATGGTCGACACCGTGTCTAGTACGAGCCGGCCTCGTTGAACGTTTGCAACTCGGAGGTACGGAACCTCGGGCCAGGAGGCATCGCCTTGGTTCTTGCTGTCTTTTGTAATGCCGCCAACGACATCGGCCAAGTCACCCAAGCGTTGCCATGACCAGCCAACGGGCAGTAGTTCCAGCTCGCCATCGGTAGACTCTGAGGCTGGCAGTAGCCGGGATGAGCGTATCCCAACAACGTGGGAGCCAATGACTCGGTATCTAACGAGATGCTCAAGGAGCGACGCGCCCCGAGCTCGATTCGTCGCAATCAGATGGTCGGCGGCGTCGAGGCGAGAGAGATGGTCTTCGAGGATATCGACGATCCGCCGCTGTTGCGGCAGAGGGGGCAGTCTCAAAGGAAGGTTTCGAAGTGTGGCTTGGGAGATGTTACGCATACCGGATTTGACACCGGTGGATGTATTACTGAAGTAGGCGCGGGAGGCTGGGCTTGAAAGTGCGTGCCAGAGCCAGCGCCGATTGACTCTCGAATTGGTAATGAGGCGAAGGCTCTTGTCGCTTAGCAGAAGTCTTGGACGGCAGTATTGCACCAGAACGGACGCCCCAACGTAGTCGCGAGTGTTGGCGCGGCTTACCAACAGGTCGCCCGGCCGAATCTCGTGAGCTGTAGAGAACTCGCTCCCGGCCGCGATGGCTTTGTTCTCGTCTTCACGAAAGGTGCCGTAGGTCATCGCACTCACTTTGATGATGCCCCACTCGTCGGATCGTGCCGGGCCGGCGGGTCCCGAGAAGGACTTGCCAGCTTCGATGCGATCTAGGACGTCATCCAAGACGACGCTTTTCCATGAGGAGTGCGTCATGCGGTTAGCTCCTCGTTCAACTGGTCGATGACGGTGGCTGTCCTGTCGCCGAGGTCGCGGAGGGCCCCGTCGATGCCGCCGCGTTCGGTGAAGGGAGCTTCGTCCAGATCGTCAGCGGTGATTCCGGCGGAGGAAGCGATGACGTCAGCCATTCGATCCAACCACCACCGTTCGACTGGCGAAAAGGTAATTCCGGCTTGGGTTTGCTGGGCCAGCCATCCGGCGTACCGCTCCCGCACCCGCGCAGCGTAGGGCACAAGTTCGTCGTCTTGGCCGAGGGTGAACCGGAGCAGCGACACCAGGTCGGTGAGGGTGTGCTTGTCGCTGTGGTGGACTCGGCTGGCCTCAACGGTTTCGTAGGCGGTCCAGATGATGTCGGTGGTCCAGTTGAGGGGTGGCCGGGCGATCCGGTCGGCGAGTTCTTTGATGTCGGCGAATGCGATTCGCCGGTCTCGGGCTTCGTCGAGAAGCTGGATGGCGGTGATCTCGGAGCGGTGCTCGCGGAGGTAGGCGCCCCACGAGCTCACGACTGACGCCGCGCGGTCGGTATCGATGACGCCGTGGGCGTCGAGCAGCACGTCGGTACTGACCTCGTCGATCACCCGGTCATGGGCCCGCCGCAGCTCCAGGATCCGGTTGCGCAGCTCCGGTTTCGCGGCCAGAGGCTCGATCGCCGTCATCAGCAGGTCCCGGATCGTTGCGGCTGGATCGGCCATCGCGCCGTCCGTGATTGCGGCGGCTTGCTGGTCGGGGTCGACGGCATCCACCAGGCCGCGGACGACATCCCGCACCGATCCACCGGCGACATCGTCCAGCTCGGCCCGCTCCTCGGGAGTGAGCTGCAACTCCAAGGCGGCTAGCCGGGACGCCAGGGTCGCGGTCTCCGCTTCGTTGATGGTGAGGTCGGCGACTTTGCCCAGCAGCTGCTGCAGTGACGCGCTCTTGACCCGGTTCAGCGGTGGCTCGACGAACGCGTGCTCGGTGACCCCGACCGCGTCGACCACCACGAACCGGGTCTTCCCGGTTGCGTCTGGGGTGACGGCCTGGAAGTCGGCCGGGGAGATAGTGCGGGCGCCGCGGCCTTTCATCTGCTCGAAGTACTGCGCCGACCGGACGTCGCGCATGAAGAACACGCACTCCAGCGGTTTCACGTCCGTCCCGGTGGCGATCATGTCAACGGTGACCGCGATGCGCAGCGAGGCTGAGGTCCGGAACGCCTGCAGGTGACCCTTCGGATCCCGCGCCTGGTAGGTGATCTTGACTGCGAAGTCGTTGCCTTTGCCGAACACCTCCCGCACCGTGGTCACGACCTCTTCGGCGTGCGCGTCGTCCTTGCAGAAGATCAGCGTCTTGGGCACCGCCGTCCGGCCTGGGAAGATCTCGGTGAACAGCCGGTCCCGGAACGTCTCCAGTACCAGCCGGATCTGGGACTTCACTGTCACCGCCCGGTCCACTTGTGTGGCCGTGTAATCGAGATCTTCGTCCAGCTGCTCCAGCCGCTGCCGGCGGGTCCGCCGATCCACCGTCGGCACCACCGTCCCAGCCGGGATGGTGCCGCCCTGCTGGGTGCGTTCGGTGGCGATCCGGTAGAGGTCGAAGTCGACGTTCACGCCGTCCGCGACTGACTGGGGATAGGTGTACTCGCTGACCAGGTTTTGCCGGAAGAACCCGAACGTCTGTTTGCCCGGCGTCGCGGTCAGGCCGACGATGTGCGCGTCGAAGTAGTCCAGCAGGCCCCGCCACACCCCGTAGATCGACCGGTGCGCCTCGTCCACGATCACCAGATCGAACGTCTCCGGCGGCATCGCGGCCGAATACGCCACCTCGACCGGCTTGTCAGGGACGTACCCGTCCAGGGCCGGGTCGTCATCCTCGGTGACTTGCTGCCCGCGCAGACCGAGGTGGACCCGCTGGATCGTCGACACCACCACATGCGAACTGGCCAGCATGCCCGCGCCGGTCAGCTTGTCCACGTTGTAGATCTCAGTGAAACGGCGCCCATCGTCCGGGGTGCGGTAGTTCTGGAACTCCGCCACCGTCTGATCGGCCAAATTGTTCCGGTCCACCAGGAACAGGATCCGGGTGAACCCGCCGAACTTCAGCAGCCGGTACGCCGCCGTCACCGCGGTGAACGTCTTCCCGGCGCCGGTCGCCATCTGGACCAGTGACCGGTCGAAACGCTGCTCGGTCAGGGACCTTTCGATCCCATCGATCGCCGTCACCTGCGCCGGTCGCAACCCCTCCTTGTCCAGCACCGGCATCTGCTGGACCTTCGCCCGCCAGGTCGGATGCTCCGGGTCGGCATCCGCGTCCCGGACCAGACGGGCCAGCGTGGTCGGCTGTGGAAACGCGAAGATCCGCCGTGCCCGTGGCTCCGGGTCATAGCCGTTGGTCAGATGCGTCTCCGTCCCCGATGCCTCGAACACGAACGGCAGCCGGCCCGCAACGGTCAACGCCTTCAGCCGGACCTCGGCCGGCAGCCCGTCGGCGTACATCGCCGACTGCCACTCCACCCCCGACAGGGTGGTGCCGACCGGCTTGGCCTCGATCACCCCGACGGCGCGCTTGCCGACGTAGAGCAGGTAGTCGGCCCGGCCATACCCCTTCGCCATGATCGCCTCGCGGACGGCGACGCCCAGACCGGCGAAGAGGTTGAGCTGCTTGCGGTCCTGCACCAGCCAGCCCGCCGCGGCCAGCTGATCATCGATCAGCACCCGAGCGCGCTGCTCCGCCGCCAGGCGCGAATCATCGACGGAGCCGCTCATTGAGTTCAGATTAGATGCGCACGGGCGCCCGAGGCGGGATCTTCATCGGATCAGCCTGGTCACACATCGGGTCCGAGGACATCGTCGGCCAGGCGTGGGCAGTGCCATCGCCATTGCATCGTGGGGCCCTTACGCATCAGCCGCAGATTCAGTTCGCGGGCAGCCGTCACGATCCCGCTCTCGTGATCCTCAAGCAGGGATCGCAGGTCGGCGGTGTCGTCGAAGGGGAGATGTGCAACGTCCGGGCCGGACGCTTCGTACGCGGTCTCCTGGAGCTGGAAGCGCCGGTGGCGAAAGCGGCGGCGGAACTGGCCAGCCGGAGAGAGCTCGGCCCCACGGCGCGAAAGGTTGACGAACCCCCACGTATGTGACGGATCCTGCTTCACGTAGCCCAGAACCAAGGTCTCCATGGAATTGATCGACAGGACTGCGAGCCTGGGCCAGGTCCTCTTGTTGGTGGTTGGGGCGGCGCTCAACGCCCAGAACGTGAGTTCGGTGGCCCGGGGCCGGGGAACGCAGAGGTGCATGTAGGTGCGCAGTGTTTGGACAACCTCGGGCAGGTGGCCGGAGCGCACCAACCGCTCGTAGCTCGGGAAAGTTTTCTCTCGCTGGCCCGCCTGCTCCACCCGCAGGGGCGCATCCTCGAGCTGGGAATCCTCATCGTTGAGCCAAGCGTGCTGCTCACCAGGAGCGATCAGGAAGTCGATATCAGCGTCCTGATCGTCGGCGACCTCGGAGTAACGGATGTTCCTGAGCGTGACGCCACCCGCGCGGAGTCCGGCTATGTAACGCTTCTCTGGCTCGTCCAACGAGCTAGCAGCTGGCACGGCCAGAAACCTGATGGCTTGGATATCAGGCCAGCGACGGCGGTGGGCGGCGAACCGGCGGACGACATCAACCGCTTGGCCGACGTACTCCTGCCCGTTCGCAAACTCCAGTACATAGATGCCCCGCCGACCGTTGAACACCGGAAAGAGGTGGCTGATCGAGTACAACCGGTCCACCTCGAAGCGATGAAAATGGTCCCTAGTCATGGGTGTTCCTGCTGCTGGAGGTGTCGACTCGTCGTCTGAGCCTTTCGCTGTCGTGCTGCTATCGGCACAGATAGAGACGTTCTGTCCGGCTGAGCTGCATCCCGGCAGCCAGTGGGTCCTGCCTCAGGGCATAGACGGTCATCCACCGCCGCGTCCCTCCTGGGCAGTCTCCCCATTCCGGAACCACGACCGCGTCGGAAGATGGAGAAGAAGACCTAGCCCGCCGGCCTAGCCCTCCACGTGTGGCGTCAGGCGCGATCACCCCGACGGATGCCCTGAGCAGCATCCTTCGACGCGGTTTCGTGTCACGAACCGTGTCAAGGACTGATCGAGGAAGTGATCCTACTGGTGCCGGTGTAGCCCCTTCTAGTGTCTGGATATTTTAGCGGCGACGCCTCGAATCAGAGGCGGGCAGTCCCAGCGCTCCCCGGGGGCCCGAGCGTTGCTCGTACCCCCGGGGGGCCCCC
>CALMAR010000398.1 GCA_937859855.1 uncultured Kineosporia sp. | reverse complement strand
GGACGCGGTACGCCGGGGCCGCCGGTGCCGGTCCCGATCAGGGGGCCCGGCGCCGGCAAGTCGGGTGCGGAGGGGCGGGCGTGATCACGACCGTGACGCGATCCGTGCCGGCGAAACCGAGGCAGCAGACATTCGGCGCGGGCGCGTCGACCGCCGCAGCGATGCGGCCGTCGGGCGAGTACGCCGTACTTGGCCGGCCCCCCAGACGGCGACCCAGAGATGCAACCGGTTTCGGATCGGGTCCCGACACGGCCCTCGGCGAGATCGAACGCCTCGTCGACGGCGACCTCGACCGGCACGGCGGTCACGCCGACCGCTCCGCCTGCGACGTCTTCCCGCGGGCGATCTCGAAGATCTCGTCGACCGCAGCCTCGAGCGCCGCCAGCGGCGTCCGGTACGCGAGTGCACTGATGCTGACCGCGCCGGCTGCGGCACCCGGAACGACGAACGGGAGCGCGACCGCGATGCAGTTCACGCCTATCTCATTTTCTTGATCGTCAACCGCATAGCGTCGTGCCCGCGTGCGGTCGAGCTCGTCCAGCAGGGCATCGACGGTCGTGATCGAGTTCGTCGTCCGCTGGCGGTACGGGCCGGGCCCGAACCGCTCCCGGAGCTCGTCGGCAGTGGGGCGTTTCGCACTGAGCAACAGCTTGCCGGCGGCGGTGTTCTGCGCCGGGTTGCGTCCACCGATCGTCGAGGTCAGCTTCACCGCGCCCTCGGCCGGGTCGACCTTCGCCCGGTAGACGACGTCGCCGCCGTCGAGCACCGCGTAGTGCGCGGTCTCCCCGAACCGTTCCGCGAGCTGCTCCAGGACGGGCCGAACCCGAAGGGATTCGGGACGCGCCTCGTGGTGCTGGAACGCGAGGCGCAGGAAGTCGTCACCGAGCACGTAGTGTCCACGCCCGTCCTGCCGAGCCAGCCCAGCCCGCTTCAACGCGGCGAGGGCGCGATGGACGGTCGCCTTCGGACTGCGGACGCGCGAAGCGAGCACGTCGAGATCTGCTCCTGCGGGGATGGACGCCAGCTCGGTCAGGACCGCGAGCACGCGATCGCAGCCGACCAACCGTTCAGGTCGCTGGTCTGCTCTCTCGTCGTGGTTCAACGTCAGTGGGACATGCATCGTCGGCTCCTCGTGTAGCTATATTACTTCTCAATTCCACTTATTCCATCTCCGTTCCGAAAGTTGGAAAACGATGGTGCCAGCGCTTCGCAGTTCCGAGTGGTATCGGGGAGGAGACAGGAACGCGTATCTCCATCGCGCGTGGATGCGGCGCGGGGTGCCGGACAGCGCGTTCGAGGGTCGGCCGCAGATCGCGATCGCGAACACCGCGTCCGATCTGACTCCGTGCAATGCGCATCTTGACGAGGTCGCGCAGTCGGTGAAGAACGGGATCTACGAAGCCGGCGGCATCCCGCTCAACCTGCCCGTCGTCTCCCTCGGCGAGACGAACCTGCGCCCGACGGCGATGCTCTGGCGGAACATGGCCGCGATGGCCACCGAGGAGATGCTCCGCGCCAACCCGATCGACGGTGTCGTCCTGCTGGGTGGGTGCGACAAGACCATCCCGTCCCTGCTGATGGCGGCCTCCTCGGTCGACATCCCGGCGGTCGTGGTGCCGGGCGGACCGATGCTGGCCGGCCATTTCCGCGGGGAAGCGCTCGGCTGCGGCACCGACGTCTGGCGGCTCAGCGAGGAGGTCCGCGCCGGCACGCTGAGCCAGGAAGCCTTTCTGGAGTCCGAGCAGGCGACGATCCGCTCACGCGGCCACTGCAACACCATGGGTACCGCCTCGACCATGGCTCTGGTGGCGGAGGCCCTGGGTACGACTATTCCTGGCCTTGCCGGGACCCCGGCGCCGGACAGTCGGCTGCTGAAGGCCGCACATGAGACCGGGCGTCTCGCGGTGCAGCTGGTCGCCGACGACCGTCGGCCGAGCACCTTCCTGAAGAAGGCGAACTTTCACAACGCGATCGTCGCCCTTTCCGCGATCGGCGGCTCCACGAACGCGGTGCCGCACCTGCTCGCGATTGCCGGGCGGCTCGGCATCGACCTGACGCTCGACGACTTCGACCGCATCGGTTCCGGGGTCCCGCTGCTGGCCAACCTGCGTCCGGCGGGCGATTACCTGATGGACGACTTCCAGCGCGCCGGCGGCCTGCTGGCCCTGCTGCGCGAGGTGCGCGATCTGCTCGACGCCTCCGCACTCACCATCACCGGAAGGCCGTTCGTGGACTACCTGGATGACGCGCAGATCTGGGATCCGTCGGTGATCTCGTCGCGCGACCGCCCGCTGCAGGCTGCTGCGGGCATCAGCGTCCTGCGGGGCAGCCTCGCCCCGGGCGGTGCGATCATCAAGCCGGCGGCTGCCTCGCCGCACCTGCTCTGCCACCGGGGGCAGGCGGTGGTGTTCGACTCGATCGAGGACTTCCGTGCTCGAGTCGACGACCCCGATCTCCAGATCGACGAGACAAGTGTGATGGTGCTCCGCGGCTGTGGCCCCAAGGGCTACCCGGGCATGCCGGAGGTGTCGAACCTGCCGTTGCCGAAGAAGCTGCTCGAGCAGGGCGTGCGCGACATGGTCCGCATCTGCGACGGCCGGATGAGCGGCACCGCCTACGGCACCGTCGTGCTGCACGTCACGCCGGAGGCAGCAGCCGGTGGACCGCTCGCGCTCGTGCGGACCGGCGACTGGATCGAGCTCGACGTGCGCGCCCGCCGGATCGACGTCGACGTCCCAGCCGAGGAGCTCGCGGCGCGTGCGCCGAACGCGGCCATGGTGAAGGGCTTCGCGAATCCCAGCCGCGGATGGGAGCGGCTCTACGTCGATCACGTTCAGCAGGCCGACACCGGTGCCGACCTCGATTTCCTCGCCGGGGCGAGCGGATCGACGGTGAGCCGCGAGTCGCACTAGAGCCAGGCGGAACGAGCCTCAGCAGTAGCGAGCTGCGGCGGCATGCGTACCGGACCGGGTGAGGCCGTCCGTGCCGTCGATGCTCGTCCGGTACTCCGGCCGAAGGTGGCCCGCGCTCAGTGCGCGCGGCGCCGCTGCGCCGGGTCGGTCAGGGACGGCGGTGTGTAACCCTCGTCGGCCCGGCGGAACGACGTCCCCGGCGGGACGATCTCGTCGATCCTGTCCAGCACGTCCGGCGACAGCGTGACGTCCAGCGCGGCCAACTGGGACTTCAGGTGTTCCTCGGTGCGCGGCCCGATGATCGGCGCGGTGATCGCGGGGTGCTGCATGACGAAGGCGATCGCGAGCTGGACCAGGCTGATCCCGAGGTCGTCGGCCAGCGCGCCGAGTGCCTCGGCTGCGGCGAACTTGGCCTGGTTGCTGGGATCCGACAGGTCGTAGCGGTCGGGAACCCGGTCGGCTCGGCTGGACTCGGGCTTGGGGGCCCCCGTGCGGTACTTGCCGCTGAGCAGACCGCCGGCCAGCGGGCTCCAGGAGATGACACCCATGCCGTACTCCTGCGCGACGGGCAGGACGTCGGCTTCGATGTTGCGGACCAGCAGCGAGTACGGCGGCTGCTCGGTCACGAACCGGCCCAGGCCGCGAGCCTGCGCCGTCCACTGGGCCTGAACCATCCGGTGGGCCGGGTACGTCGACGAGCCGAACGCCCGGATCTTGCCCGCCCGCTGCAGATCGGTGAGCGCTGCGAGCGTCTCCTCGTCCTCGGTGTCCGGGTCGGGCCGGTGCACCTGGTAAAGGTCGATCCAGTCCGTCTGCAACCGGCGCAGGCTCTCCTCGACCGCCTGCACGATCCAGCGCCGCGAGTTGCCCCGCCGGTTCGGGTCGTCGGACGACCCTGCGGCGTCGTCCATCGGGTTGTGGAACTTGGTGGCCAGGACGACCTCGTCACGGCGGCCGCCGACCAGGGCCTTGCCCACGATCACTTCGGACTCGCCCTGGGAGTACACATCGGCCGTATCGATGAAGTTGATCCCGGCGTCGAGCGCCGAGTGAACCAGACCGACGGCAGTGTCGTGATCGGGTTCGCCCCAGACCCCCAGGTTCATCGCGCCGAAGCACAGCGGGCTGACGTGCATGCCAGTTCGACCCAGGGCCCGGTAATCCACGCTTTCGAGCATAGGCCGAGTTCGCCGTGGAACATCTCGAGGTCCGACCACGGCTTTCTCGATCGCCACCGACGGGTCGGAAGGCGGCCTACCCCTACTGGGTCTGCTGCATCTTGGCGAGGGTGAAGGTCTCGTCCGCTCGCCCCCAGCCGCCGTCGACCACCTCGTCGATGAGCACCATGGTGTAGGGACGGACGTCTTCACCGAAGTAGGAGGCGAAGATGTCCGTCGTCTTGTGGATGATCTCCTCCTTCTGCTCGGCGGACAGAGTTCCCTGCGGGACCTTGTAATTGGCGAACGGCATGGTCATCTCCTGTGCTGGGCGTGGTCGTCGACGGTGACCGGCAGACGATGCCGGCTGTCACTGGGTCGCTGGGTCATTGGGTCGCTGGGGTGAGCAGGTCGCTGAGCCCGATGCGTTCGTAGAAGCGAATCCGGAGCTCGTCGGCGACGGCGTTGACGGTCGAGGCGCCGTCGTCCGAGGGGTCGATGTGGACCCGGAACGGGCGCTTGCCCTTGGGCAGGTCCACGACGCGGGCGATCTGGACGGCGACCTCGTGCGGGTCGGCGTCGTCGGGCTCGAGGTCGGCCAGCTTGGCGCTGACCTGGTCCATCAGACCGGCGTAGTGCTGCTCGTAGGCTTTCGCGGTGTCCTGGTCCTCGGGTTTCCCGGCATTGGCGAAGTGGTTGGTGCCGGTGGTGAAGGCGCCGGGGACGATGATGACGGTGTCGATGCCGAACCGGGCCAGTTCGACGGCGTAGGAAACGGCGATGGAGTCCTCGGCCGCCTTGGCGGCGAAGTAGGGGCCGAGATAGGGCGGCGTGCCTCCGCGGGTACTGGTCGAGCCCACCCACACCAGCAGACCGTCACCCTGAGCGCGCAGGTGCGGCAGGGCCGCCCGGTTCAGGCGTTGCGTGGACAGCACGTTGGTGTCGTACAACTCGATCAGCTGGTCGACCGTGAACGCCTCCAGCGGGCCGAGCACCATGTGCCCGGCGTTGTGGACGACGACGTCGATGCGACCCTGATCGGCGATGACCTTCGCGACGGCGTCGTCGACCGCATCCTGCTTCGAGACGTCCAGCTCGATGGGACGGATCTCGCCGTCGCCGTGAGTGACGTAATCCCGGGCCTCGGCGGCGGCCTTGGCGTTGCGACCCTTGATGTCGCGCATCCCGGCGTAGACGACGTGTCCGGCGTCCGCGAGCTCGCGCACGCTCATGGCGCCGAATCCGCTGGATGCTCCGGTGACGATGATGGTCTTCGGCACTGATTCTCCTCACTCGAGCGGTCAGGCTGTTCGGAGCGAACCCTTCGCCGTCAGGCGTATCCGCCGTTGGCGAAGACTGTCTGCCCGTTGACCCACCGAGCGGGCCCGGCGAGGAACGAGACCACCTCGGCGATGTCGCCGGGCTCACCGAGTCGGTGCATCGGGTTGGCCTGAGCGATCTGGTCGATGGTCTTCTGGTCCTTGTCCTGGGTGAACAGCGGGGTGTCGGTCGGTCCGGGGGCGATGGCGTTGACGGTGATGTCCTTGCCGGCCAACTCCTTCGCCAGGATCGGCGTCATCGCCTCGACCGCTCCCTTGGACGCGGAGTAGACCGAGTAGCCGGGCAGGGCAAGCCTGGTGACCGAGGTCGAGAAGTTGATGATCGCCCCGCCGGTGCGTGTCCGGCGCACAGCTTCACGGTTGACCAGGAACACGCCGTGGATGTTGATGCGGCTGAGGCGTTCCAGGTCGTCGAGGTCGAACTCCGCCAGCGGGGCGAGGATCATGACGCCCGCGGTGTGCACCACGACGTCCACGCCCCCGTGCGTCTGCTCGGCGTGGTCGAACAGAGCGGCGACCTCGTGCGGGTCCCCGACGTCAGCGGCGAAGGAGGTCGCCTCGCCCCCGGCTTCGGTGATGGCCTGCACGGCGGCCTCGGCCTTGTCCTTGCTGCCCGAGTAGTGGACGACGACCGACAGCCCGTCGCGGGCGAGGCGCAATGCGGCCGCGTAACCGATTCCCCCCGATCCGCCGGTGACAAGGGCAACACGCCTGGCGTTTGCAGCTGGCGACACGAGACGACCTCCGATGGACGCTGACGGAAGCTTCACCCTAGGCCGTCGAATGACGAATATCAATATTCGTCATTCGATTGTTGATAGAGTGCCCGTCGGTGAAGCAGCGCCCACGTGATCATCGAGGGCACCGCAGCTGAGCGTCGCACTACTGCTCGTGCCGGACCCGAAGGAGGTCGAGCCGTGATCGAGGCGACTCTGCAACCGGCACAGATCCTGCGCGCGACAGAGAAGGTGTTGCGCCACTACGGCCCCCACAAGGCGACCGTGGCCGACGTCGCCCGCGAACTGCACGTCAGCCCCGGGGCGGTGTACAGGCACTTTCCGAGCAAGGTCGCACTGCGCGAAGCAGTCACCCGCGACTGGCTCGACCGGATCTGTGCCGACCTCCCGCAGATCGCCGGCTCCGACGAACCAGCACCGAACCGGTTGCGCCACTGGCTCACCGAGCTGTACCTGGCCAAGAAGGGCATGGTCCGAGACGACCCGCAACTCTTCGAGACCTACGCCATGCTGATCAGCCAGTACAGCGTCATCGAGGACGAGCACATCGCCGGACTGCTGAACGACCTGCGCCGCATCATCCAGGCCGGGGTGACCGCCGGAAGCTTCACCGTCACCGACGTCGACACCGCCGCGGTCGCCGTGCTGTCCGCCACGGCCCGGTTCCACAACCCGCAGTACGCCCAACACTGGGTCCAGAGCACGTCGGACGACGTCTTCATCGCAGTGGTCGACCTGATCCTGGCCGGGCTCACCCGAACAGCGTGACGCGGTCGAGGGCGGGAATCTCCGGATCGCGGCGTTGCCGAGGGCAATGCCCGGCTTCACTCGACGTGGAGCAACCGTTCGTCGTCGATCCCGGTTCCGGCTTCCCAGTAAGCCCAGCGCATCTGACCGGTCTTGCGCTTCGCGTCGTACATGGCGAGGTCGGCTCGACGCAGGACCTCGCTCGGCGTCAGGTCTCCGGATCTGGTCAGGGCGATGCCGATGCTGACGGAGGCTCTCACCGGTTCCCCATGGATGAGCAGCGGTGCGTCCACCGCCACGGTGATCCGGCGCAGGAACGCCTCCACGACGTCCGCGCTGTCGATGTCGTGCAACACCACGACGAACTCGTCGCCCCCCAGGCGGCCGGCGATGTCCGACTTGCGAATATTGGAGCTCAACGTCAGACCGAAGTGGGACAGCAGGCGGTCCCCTGCCTCATGCCCGAGACTGTCGTTGACCTGCTTGAACCCATTCATGTCCATCAGAAGAACTGCCATGGCGTGCGGGGTCTTCGTCCTGGGCCTGAGCACTTCGGCCAGCAGCATGTTGAAGCGTGAACGGCTCGCCAACCCGGTCAACTCGTCCGTCGCGGCAGCTGCTTCGATTGCCTTCTGGACCGTGACCTGGCGCAGGACGACGAAACCCGTGATCGCCAAGCCTCCACTCACCAGTCCGGTCCACGGGAAGACCTGCTCTTTCGAGGCTGCGATCACCATCAGGGACCAGCCGGCCACCACCGCCAGGTACGGAAGCTTCGACGCGATGGGTTGGGCCACGGAGAACGCCGAGACCCGCCGGCCGCCGACGTCCCGACACCGTTCGACGGCTGCGGCGGCCATCAGGAAGGCCATGGTCAGGATGCAGGCCAGCTGGAGAGAGCTGGTCCGACTGCTGTGCGACTGATGGGCCTGGCTGTAGCCGAGAAAGGCGTCACTGGCAGTGAGGGGAAGCACGGCAGAGGCGAGCAGCGCCACCGGCCGGCGGTCGGCGCCTGCTGTGCCTCGCAGGAGGACTCGGGCGAAACCGAACAGCAGAACCAGATCGGCAACCGCGTACATCGCGGCGGCGGCCGCTGCCGCGCCGTGGACTGCCAGCACCGGCCCCACCAACAGGTACCACAGCATCATCGAGCCGCCCGCCACGACCGTGAGCGCATCGAAAGTGGTCGTGCGCCGGTCCAGCAGCGAGGACGCCTCGGTCGGAAAGCAGTAGGAAGCGGCGATCAACGCCACCACGAAAGCGGTCCGAGCTGCATCGGCTGGTGCCGGAAAAGACGTTTTCCCGTCGGGAACGATGAACAGTGCCAAGGTCGCGAGCAGGAACGTGAAACTGACTGCGACGAGCTGCCAGGCGCGGCGGTGCCGGTCCCGCCGCCTGGAGGCGTGCGCAGCCGCCGCCAGGCCCACGACTCCGAGAACGACCATGATCGGCCCGGCAACGCTTGCAGGATTGCCCGTTTCGCCACCGATCACGAAGGTCGCGACCAACCCGAATGCATAGAACGCAGTCAGCGCTACGAGCGAGGCGCCCCATCCGAAACGGTGGCGAGGCATTGCCCCGCTCCCCATCGCAGTGTTGGACATCGGCTCTCATCGGCCCTGACATCGGCAGGGTGAATGAACTCTGCTGGATCTGCGGCGGCGGGGCACGGGGTCAGAGGGGGTCACGAGCCCAGGAGCTCGAGCAGGCTGGAGGGGCGGAAGCCGGAGACGAACTTGTCGCCCACGAACACGGTGGGGACCATCCGGATCCCCTTGGCCGCCAGTTCGTTCAGCAGGGCCGGGTTCTCGGTGGTGTTGCGCTCGGTGTAGGTGATCTTCTTTTCGGCCAGCAGTTGCTTGTACTTGGCGCACAGCGGGCAGCCGGTGGCGGAGTAGAGGGTCACGGTGCTCACGGTCGGGCTCCTTTCGACGGCCTGGATCGCGGGGTCATCCGACGCGTGCGCGCGGGTCATCGACTCGACCACGTCGCACATGCCGGTGGAGGCCGCTTCCACCTGGCCGCCGCCGCCGTGCAGCCGCCGTGCACAGGAACACCGCGAACGGTTGCGGCGACGTGCTTGGTCCGACCACAGGAACAAGGTCGGGCGCCGGTCGTGCCGACTGAAGCAGTCGGTCGCGGTTCGCGGGGAGTGGCGGTTCGGTTTCTCGTCACCCGCTGCACCGGCAACGCAGGTCAGGACGCCAACCACGCCGCCAGGGCGGCGAACGCCGCGTTGCTGGCCATCCCTTCGGCCAGTGCACGCAGTGAGGACAGCAGTTCGCGTACCACCGGCTTGCTCAGGGGACGGCGTTCCAGCTGGCCTTCGAGGGCTTCGAGGTCGAGGTCGGCGAGGCGTCGGACCTCCGGTTCCGGATCCTCGGTGGCCAACGCCTGCCGGTACTCGGCGATCAGGCCGCGCAGTTGCTCGACCGCCTCGTCCTCCGTCGCAACGGCGGCCTGCTGAGCCCCGGGAGAGTTCATCGCCGCCTGGTTGCCCTCACCGATGTTGACGATGCTGTTGATCAGCAAGGCGTTGCGGAACTGGTCACCCGCCATGTCCACCCTCTCCACCCGATCCAGACCCTTGGCCGTCAACCTGATCCGCGTCACCCCGACGCCCGGGGAATGCACAGGTGACAGGTCGTACCTGCGGTGCAGCACGTCGGCGGGGCACTCGGGCTGCACCTCGGCCAGGCCCCGCACCCTCAGGTAGTTGGCGTAGAAGGCGAGCTCGCCCATCCTCCAGCCAGCCGCCCGCAGCCGTGGCCCGTCGACCCCGCTGC
>CALMAR010000397.1 GCA_937859855.1 uncultured Kineosporia sp. | reverse complement strand
GAGCCCGGGCGGTCACCGACCGGACCCCGCGCCGGCCCCAGCCGCCGGTCCCGCCGCGGAACACCCTGCTGACGATGATCAAGACCCTGCGCGCCCTGGACGATCACGCCCGCAGGCCGCACCGGCCGGTCCCGGACGGAGATGCCCCGCCGCTGGAGCCGATGGACACCGCAGGCGCACTGGCGGTGATCCGGGACGCGGTCGAGGCCCGGCAGGACCTCTGGATCGGCTACCTGGAGGAGGCCGGCCGGCCAGTACGCCGGATCGTCGAGCCGCTGTCGGTGGAGGCCGGGCGGGTTCGGGCCCTCGAACGGTCGTCGGGAAAGGTGAGAAACTATTCCGTTCACCGGGTCATCGCGGTGGCCAGCGCGGCCAGAGACCCGGCCGGATCCGAGCCGGGCCAGGAGGCGGAGAGATGAGCGAACCACCGGTCTGGGGTACGCCCGAGCCGTCGCGGCGCTCCGGCGTCCAGGCGGTCCAGCCGTCCGGTGATCGCGACGTCCGCTGGGCCCGCACCCCAGCCGGACTGAGCCGCCCGCAGCTGGCTGCGGCAGCGATCCAGCGGCAGGCCACGATCGCGCTGGTGGTGAATCTGATCGTGCTGTTCGTCGCGCTCGGCCTGTGCAGCGCGCCGGGAGCGGCGATGGCGCTGCGGGCCCGGGCGCTGGCCCCGGTGGACGCCGTTCGCGCTCAGCGCAGCCTGAGATGGTCGTGGCTGCTGCTGGCATCGAATCTGCTGCTCTACGTGTTGCTGTCCGTCGTCCTGGTGATTCTCGTTCTTTCCATCCTGAGCAGGTAGGTGCATGACCGACGGCCCGCTGATCGTGCAGAGCGACAAGACTCTGCTGCTCGAAGTCGATCATGAGCAGGCGGCGGCCTGCCGCCGGGCGATCGCCCCATTCGCCGAACTGGAGCGGGCGCCCGAGCACGTGCATACCTATCGGCTGACCCCGCTGGGACTGTGGAACGCCCGGGCCGCCGGGCATGACGCCGAGCAGGTGGTCGACGTCCTGCTGGAGTACTCCCGCTATCCGGTGCCGCACGCACTGCTGGTGGACGTCGCCGAGACCATGGCCCGCTACGGCCGGCTCCAGCTGGTCAAGGATCCGGCGCAGGGGCTGGTGCTGCGCGGCCTGGACCGGCCGGTGCTGGAAGAGGTGCTGCGCAGCAAGAAGGTCACGCCGATGGTCGGGGCCCGGATCGGGGACGACGCCGTGCTGGTGCACCCGAGCGAGCGCGGCAACCTGAAGCAGGTGCTGCTCAAGTTGGGCTGGCCGGCCGAGGACCTGGCCGGTTACGTGGACGGGGAGAAGCACCCGATCTCCCTGGCCGAGGACGGCTGGACCCTGCGGCCGTACCAGCAGGAGGCGGTGGAGAACTTCTGGCACGGCGGCTCCGGGGTGGTGGTGCTGCCCTGCGGGGCGGGCAAGACCCTGGTCGGCGCGGCGTCGATGGCCCGTTCGGGAACCACGACGCTGATCCTGGTGACCAACACGGTGTCGGCCCGGCAGTGGCGGCACGAGCTGCTGGCCCGGACGTCGCTGACCGACGAGGAGATCGGCGAGTACTCCGGCGCCCGCAAGGAGATCCGCCCGGTCACGATCGCCACCTATCAGGTGATGACCACCAAGCGGAAGGGTGGGTATCAGCATCTGGAACTGCTGGACGCCCGGGACTGGGGGCTGATCGTCTACGACGAGGTGCACCTGCTGCCGGCCCCGATCTTCCGGATGACGGCGTCGCTGCAGGCCCGGCGGCGGCTGGGGCTGACAGCCACCCTGGTCCGGGAGGACGGCCGGGAGGGCGACGTGTTCAGCCTGATCGGGCCCAAGCGCTACGACGCGCCATGGAAGGACATCGAGGCGCAGGGCTACATCGCCCCGGCCGACTGCGTCGAGGTCCGGGTGACGTTGCCCGAGTCCGAGCGGCTGGTCTACGCCGTCGCTGAGCCGGACGAGCGCTACCGGCTGTGCGCGACCAGCGCGGCGAAGACCCGGATCGTGTCCCAGCTGGCGGCCAAGCATGCCGGTGAGCAGCTGCTGGTGATCGGGCAGTACCTGGACCAGCTGGATGATCTGGGTGACCGGCTGGACGCTCCGGTGATCAAGGGCGAGACGGCGGTGAACGAGCGGGAGCGGCTGTTCGACGCGTTCCGGTCCGGCGAGCTGCAGACCCTGGTGGTCAGCAAGGTGGCCAACTTCTCGGTCGATCTGCCCGAGGCCTCGGTGGCGATCCAGGTCTCCGGGTCGTTCGGGTCCCGGCAGGAGGAGGCTCAGCGGCTGGGACGGCTGCTGCGGCCCAAGCACGACGGCAAGACCGCGCGGTTCTACGCCGTGGTGTCGCGGGACACCCTGGATCAGGACTTCGCCGCGCACCGCCAGCGGTTCCTGGCCGAGCAGGGCTACGCCTACCGGATCGTGGACGCCGAGGAGATCACCGCCGAGGCCACCGAGTAGGCACTCAGTTCCTCCTTTCTCTCTGCAAGTTCACCGGCTCAGCCCTGAAAAGTGGTGCGCTGGAACCACTTCTGCGGGCTGAGCTCGTGATCTTGGATAAGCCGGGGCCGGGTCAGAGCGAGCCGGGCGGGGCGACCCATTCGACCGGCTGACCGGTGACGGCGGCGATGCGGTCGAAGTCGGCGTCGTAGTGCAGCACGGTGGCGCCGTGGCGTCCGGCCGTGGCCGCGATCACCAGATCCGGAAGGGGGAAGCTCCGATGCTGGCGCTCGTCGCCGAGAGATCCTGAAATACATCCGGAGGAAGATTTCGGCTCAGCGGACCGCTCAGCCGGGCCGGAAGTGGGCATACTTGCGCACATTCGGCGAAAGGTGCGGCCTGTGTCTCGACGTCTGGGTTCTGGCGTTTCTCTTGGTTTTCTGGCGGCTTCCAGCGCGTTCGTGCTGCTCGTGGCCAGCCCAGGCGCGGCGCACGCGGCGACGTCCAAACCGACGCCCAACGATCCGGCTCACACCCGATCAGCGACCGCCACCGCCCGCCCAAGAGCAGCAGGGGAGCTGCCCGACCAGCGACGCAGCCCCGGCCTGAAGGCAGTCCTGTCCGAGAAGGACACCGACCGCGCCGTCGAACCGCCGGGCCTCTCGGCGTTGTGCCAGGCCGGGATCGGAAAGCCCAATCCCTACCGCCCGATCGCGCCCAACGTCGATCAGATCAACGGCGACGCGATCGTCACCACCGGTACCCAGCAGGGCTGCAGCACAGCCCAGAACGAGAACACCATCGCGGTCAACCCGGAGAACCCGAAGAACCTGGTCGCGGGCACCAACGACTATCGGATCTACAACCCCAACGAGCAGCGCAACGACGCCACCGGCTGGGCCTACACCTCGTTCGACGGCGGGATCAGCTGGAAGAACATCCAGCTGCCGCACCTGACCAACGTGACCGGGGGCACCGGCGCTTTCGCGCAGATGGACTCGGCCGGTGACCCGGTGCTCGCCTTCGGTCCGCACAACACCGTCTACTACGGAAACATCGTGTTCAGCCGGGGCCTGCCCACCGGCACTGGCACGGAAGCAGCGAACGGGATCGCGCTGAACGTGTCTCACGATGGAGGCCTGCACTGGAGCGAGCCGGTGCTGATCCAGGTGGACGGTACCGACCGGGCGGGCAACTTGCTCCCCAGTCAATTCTTCAATGACAAGATCTGGCTGGCCGCCGACCACTCCAGCGGCCGGGTCTACGTCACCTGGACCCGCTTCGCCGACAACGCCGATGCCAGTTATCTGGAATCGCCGATCGTGATCGCCAGCAGCTCGAACTACGGCCGCACCTTCTCCAGGTTCCGCCGGGTCGACACCACCCTGGACAACTTCAAAGCCGGTGGCCTCACGCCCTTCTCGCAGGGTTCCAACCCGCAGGTCGGCAACGACGGCACTCTGTACATCGGCTACGAGGGCGAGGTCTGCCAGAACTTGAGCTGCGACGCATACGGCGTCACCGACCGCGACGTCACCGTGGTCGCGACCTCGAAGGATCACGGCCGGACCTTCAGCCAGCACATCATCGGAACCAACTACGACTTCCCGTTCAACGAGCCGCTCGGCACACTGACCCTGACCGGGGAGAACTTCCGGATCAACAGCTACCCGCAGCTGGCCTACGACACCGTCACCGGCCTGCTGGCCATCACCTGGGCCGACGACCGTAACGGCAGATATGACCCAGCGACCGGGGAGTCGATCGCCAGCAACGGTGACAACATCGTCTCCGCGTCCGCGGACGGTTCGCGATGGACTCCGCCGATCGCCATCGGGACCCCCCAGGATGAGGTCTTCGGGGCGGTGGCCATCCACCGCGGAGTGGCCGCGCTGACGTCGTACACCCGCCACTGGGATCCCGCTGGGGTGAACCTGGACTACGCCTACTGGACGTCGTCCGGCGCGGCCATGTCGCGCTCACTGCCGATCCACCGCATCACCACGCAGTCCTCGAACCCACAGATCCAGTTCGTCTCCGCCGACGACGAGGGCAACGAGGTTCAGGGCGTCTTCATCGGCGACTACACCGGCGCCGCCCTAGGCAGTGATCTCAAGCTGCATCCGAACTGGACCGACTTCCGCGGCAAGCCAGGAGTGACCGCCCCTAACCAGGACGCCGATACGCAGTCCATCCAGCTGCACTGAGCAGAGGTCGCCGCTCTCACCGGTAAGTCCCAGGCAATACCCAGACTGGGCATTGATACTCGACCCGTGGCGGACAAGAACCCTGAGGCGAAGCTGCTCGTGGTCGACGACGAGCCCAACATCCGCGAGTTGCTGACCACAAGCCTGCGCTTCGCCGGCTTCGAGGTGTGGCCCGCATCTGACGGCGGCGAGGCCCTGAAGCTCGCCGAGCAGCACCGGCCCGACCTGGTCGTGCTCGACGTGATGATGCCCGACATGGACGGTTTCACCGTCACCCGCAAGCTGCGCGAGCGCGGCCGCGACATCCCGGTGCTGTTCCTGACCGCGCGGGACGAGACCGGCGACAAGGTCACCGGCCTGACCGTCGGCGGCGACGACTACGTGACCAAGCCGTTCAGCCTGGAAGAGGTGGTGGCCCGGATCCGGGCCGTGCTGCGCCGGACCGGCGTAGCCACCGACGCCGGAAACGGCCGGATGATCTTCCACGACCTGGAGATGGACGAGGACTCGCACGAGGTACACCGGGCCGGGCGGATGATCGACCTCTCCCCCACGGAGTTCAAGCTGCTGCGCTACCTGATGCTCAACCCGAACCGGGTGCTGTCCAAGTCCCAGATCCTGGACCACGTCTGGAACTACGACTTCAACGGCGAAGCCGGCATCGTCGAGTCCTACATCTCCTACCTGCGGCGCAAGGTGGACGCCACCGAGCCGCCCCTCATCCACACCAAGCGCGGGGTCGGCTACGTGCTGCGGCTGCCCCCACAGGTCTGAGCTTGACGCCGTGAGTTCTCAGATCTCGCTACGACGGCGAACCGCCGACCGGCTCGACCAGGTTCCGCTGCGCACCCGGCTGGTCGCCATTCTGGTCGTTCTCCTGGTGGCGGCTCTGGCCTTCACCGGGCTGGCCACCCAGTACGTACTACACCGGCAACTGCTGGCCAAAGTAGACGACCAGCTGGTGGCGGCCACCCAGGATCTGCCCGGCGTGCTCCGGGATGTGGCTCGCAGCGCGGCCATGCCGAACGAGTCCCGCGGGCCGCTGTCCCAGTACGCCGTCCTGCCCACATACGACAGTGGCGGCGGCTCAGACCAGATGGTCACCCCGGCGAATCGGCCGAAGCCGGCGCTCGGGCCGATGACCAACAAGCAGGCAGCGAGCCGGGGGGGCCACGCTTTCACGGTCCGATCGGTATCCGGTGACCGGACCTGGAGGGTGATCGCAGTTCCGCTGCCGTCACAGGCGGCAGCTTTCACCAACGACGAGAGCGGGAGCGTACAGATCGCCCTGCCGCTGGACACGGTGGAGGACGCCACCCGGCAGCTCCGGCTGCTGGTCCTGCTGTTCGGCGTCCTGATCACCGGGGTCTGCGCCGTACTCGGCTGGCTGGCCATCAGGCGGGCTTTCGTACCCCTGGTGGAGGTGGAGGAGACGGCGGCCGCGATCGCAGCAGGCGACCTGTCCCGCCGGGTGCCCGGCCATCCCACGTCGACCGAGGTCGGCCGCCTGACGTCGTCCCTCAACGGCATGCTGTCGCAGATCGAGAACGCCTTCCGGCTGCGCGAGGCCAGTGAACAACGCACCCGCCGGTTCGCCGCCGACGCCTCACACGAACTGCGCACGCCGCTGGCCTCGATCCGCGGGTACGCCGAGCTGTACCGGCAGGGCGCGGTCAGTCAGCCGGACGACGTGGCCCGGACGATGACCCGGATCGAGGACGAGGCCCGGCGGATGGGCGGCCTGGTCGAGGACCTGCTGCTGCTGGCCCGGCTGGACGAGCAGCGCCCGGCCAAGCTGGAGCCGGTGGACCTGGCCGTGCTGGCCGGCGACGCCGCCTACGACGCTCGCGGACTGGCGCCGGACCGTGAGGTCACCCTGACTGGGCTGGCGCCCGGCCATGGCCCCGCTCCGGCCATGGTGATCGGTGATGACAGCCGGTTGCGGCAGGTGGTGGCCAACCTGGTCGCCAACGCCGTCCGGCACACGCCGGGCGGCAGCCCGATCGAGATCGGCGTCGGCACCTCCGGGCAACTGGCCGTGCTGGAGGTGCGCGACCACGGCCGCGGCCTGCCCGGTGACGAGGCCGAGAAGGTGTTCGAGCGGTTCTACCGGGTCGACTCGTCGCGGGCCCGCGGTCAGGGCGGAGGCTCCGGGCTGGGTCTGTCGATCGTCGCCACCGTGGTGGCTGCTCATGCGGGCCGGGTCGGGGTCACCAGCACCGCAGGCGGAGGCGCCACCTTCCGGGTGGAGCTGCCGCTGGCGCCAGCGGTGCCGGATCAGGACGCTGCCCCTGACCTGGACGACGCTGAGGAGCTGGACGACGCCGAGGAGCTGGACGACGCCGTCGACGTCACTCCGATCATCAGCCCAGCGCCGGGCCGGATCCGATAGCCGCGCGGGTCATTCCGGCCGGCCCTGCCCATCTCTCAGCCAGTTCCCAGAATCAGCGCAGGCAATCCCGAGAGATCGGGAGTGAACTGATCGCAGTCAGACCGAGGCGAGGGTGAGAAACACAATGACGCAGACAGCACATGACTCCGACGCAGGCGACCGCCTGCCCGTCCAGGAGCATGGGACCGCCGAGGACCATGGGACCGCCGAAAGGCGTGGGACCACTGAAAGCCATGGGACCGCCGGGGACCACGGAACCGCCGCCAGCCAGGAGAGCACCGGCTACACCTGGGCCCGGCGCAGCGACCTGGCCCCGCCAGCGCCGTCCGACGGCCAGAGTGACTCCGGCCGCCAGCCAGCGGCCAGTTATCCGCCCGTCCACTCCGGCGCCTCCGGCCAGGCGCCGGTCGGCTATTCGTCCTGGTCCGGGCCGGACCAGGATCAGTCCGGCGCCGGGACGACCGGTTACGGCCCGTCCGGTTATGGGTCCAGCGCCGCCGGTTATCTGCCTGGCTCAGCCGGGTCCCAGGGTTATGGCCCATCCGGTCACCCTCAGGCGCCGGGCCAGCCGACCTCCTACGGCAGCACCACCACCATGCCGCTGCCGGGTCAAGCTCCGGCTCAGACTGCCAGCGGCAGTGGTTCCTTCGGCGGGCCGCCCGCTCCGCCCCGGCGGGAGCCGCGTCGTCCTGGATGGGGAGGCGTGGTGGCGATGGGCGCTGGTGCCGCCGTACTGGCCAGCCTGCTCACGGCCGGCGTGCTGAAGGCGACCGACGACGACACGGTGACCAGTAGCGGCACCGCCGCCACCAGCCAGAGCTCGTCGCCGCAGGCGAAGGCACCGGTATCCAGCAGCAGCACCAGCAACCCGAACTGGAACGCGGTGGCCAGCGCGGTCGAGCCGAGCGTGGTCGCGGTCACAGTCTCCACCCAGCAGGGTGAGGGCGCGGGCTCCGGCGTGATCCTGGACAAGGAAGGCCGGATCGCCACCAACAACCACGTGGTGACCGGAGCCGGTTCGAATGCCACGGTCAAGGTGACGCTGAACGATGGGCGTACCTATGACGCAAGTGTCGTCGGCACCGACTCGGCCACCGACCTGGCGGTGATCAAGATTTCGAACCCGCCGTCGGACCTGACCCCGGCCACGCTGGGCAACTCCCAAGCGGCCAAGGTCGGCGACCCGGTGATGGCGGTCGGTAACCCGCTCGAACTGGCCGGAACCGTGACCACCGGCATCATCAGCGCGCTGGACCGCCCAGTGACCACATCGGCGTCGGAGTCCAGTAACCCGCTCAGCGGCGGCAGCACCAGCGAGCCGGTGATCACCGACGCCATCCAGACCGATGCGGCGGTGAATCCCGGTAACAGCGGGGGTGCGCTGGTGGATGCGCAGGGCCGGGTGATCGGCATCCCGTCGTCGATCGCCAGCCTGGATTCCAGCAGCATGTTCGGTCAGAGCAGCCAATCCGGCAGCATCGGTCTTGGTTTCGCCATCCCCATCGACGAGGTCAAGGACGTCAGCTCGCAGCTGATCAAGAGTGGCACGGTCAAGCATTCCTACCTTGGAGTCATCCTGGGTCAGGACGGCACGGTCACCGTCGGTGGCGCCAGCCGGAACGCGGCCCAGATCAAGGCCGTCACCAGCGGCGCACCGGCAGCCAAGGCCGGCCTGAAGGGTGGCGACGCGATCATCGCGGTGGACGGCGAGTTCGTGAACGGCCAGTCGTCTCTGGTCGGGCAGCTGCGGCAGCGCTCTCCGGGCACCGCGGTGAAGCTGACCGTGATCCGGAATGGCAGGAGCCAGGACATCACGGTGACGCTTGGAACCAAGCCCGCCACCACCGGATAAGCGCAGGGCCCCCGCCCTCGGCACTCCCCCGGTTCCGGGGGCGGGTCAGCTCTCAGTGAGCGCCTGCGCAGCAATGCGTGAGGCCGGTACGGATGGACCGTGATGGCCGGTCCTGTACCGGTCGGCTGCACCTGAGAGCACACGGAGGGGGGGGCCGC
>CALMAR010000396.1 GCA_937859855.1 uncultured Kineosporia sp. | reverse complement strand
GGCTTGGGAGCGGCGTCCACCAGATCCTTGGCCTCCTTGAGGCCCAGGCTGGTCAGACCACGCACCTCTTTGATCACCTGGATCTTCTTGTCGCCGGCCGCCTCGAGGACGACGTCGAACTCGTCCTTCTCTTCCTCGGCCTCGGCCGGGGCAGCGGCGCCACCGCCACCGGGCGCGGCGACCGCGACCGGGGCGGCCGCAGTGACGTCGAAGGTCTCTTCGAACTTCTTCACGAACTCGGACAGCTCAATCAGCGTGAGGTCCTTGAACGCGTCCAGCAAGTCGTCGGTGCTGAGCTTCGCCATGATGGCATTCCTTTCGAAAAGGCTTGTGCTGCTGCGAATTGGATGAACTGAATAGCTGCGGTGGCGGGGGCTTACTCGGTCGTCGCCTCAGCGAGAGCCACGGGCTCGGCTGACTCGGCTGACTCGGCTGATTCGGCTGACTCGGCCGGTGCTGCGACGGGGGGTTCAGCCTCGGCCCGCTTCTCCCGCAACGCGTCCACCGTGCGCACCGCCTGGGACAGCGGGGCGTTGAACAGGTAAGCGGCCCGGGTCAGTGTGGCCTTCATGGCGCCAGCCAGCTTGGACAGGAGTACCTCTCGGGACTCCAGATCAGCCAGCTTGCGCACCTCATCGGCGGTCAGCGTGGCCCCGTCCATCACTCCGCCCTTGATCACCAGCGCCGGATGGGTGCGGGCGAAATCACGCAATGACTTGGCCGTCTCCACCGGGTCGCCGGTGACGAAGGCCACCGCCGACGGACCGGCGAGCGCGTCATCGAACGCGGTCACCCCGGCCTCGCGGGCGGCGAGCTGGGTCAGGGTGTTCTTCACGACCGCGTAGGTCGCGTGGGCCTTGATGCTGGCGCGCAGCTGCGTGAGCTGTGCGACGGTCAAGCCCCGGTACTCGGTGAGCACGGCAGCATTTGACTCACGGAATCGAGTCGTCAGCTCCGCCACTGCCGCGGCCTTGTCGGGCCTCGCCATGGCATTCCTTCTTCCTGATGCTTCCTGGTGCCGGTCGGTCTCCTGGTGATGTGCAAGCACATCGGCCGAACCACCGGATGGACCCCGAGCAGCAGAAACGCCCCGGCGCAGGCGCTCGGGGCGGACGGGCTGCGGCACTGCCAGCAGCCAGGCGAACGAACCCAGTCACCTGCGCGGGCCGCCCGCCACAGCGGGGCCTTCGGACGTCCCGTTACAGGCCGGATCGAGGATCTGGAGCTGTTTTGGGACGACGACCAGCGGTCTTCGGTAGCCACCAGCCTACGGCTGAGCCAGCGCCGTGGCCAAATCCGGGTCGCAGCCCGGCCAGGACCGGCGGCCCGGCGCCCCTCAGCGCGCGGCTGCACCCCGGACGGGAGCCGATTCGGACCCCGGCGCTGCCGTAGCGCCAGGCTCCGGTTCGGACCCGGCTGTCAGCACGGCCGCGGGCTCAGCCGGGAGAGTCCAGCGGATGGTGGTTCCGGTCCGCTCTTGCGGGTCCCCGGACCCCGGCTCGAAGCCGCCGACCCAGATCCGGCCGCCGTGATATTCGACGATCTTCTTGCACATGGCCAGCCCGATCCCGGTGCCTTCGTAGCGCTCCTTGGGATGCAGCCGCTGAAAGATCAGGAACACCCGGTCGGCGTATTCGGCCGGGATCCCGATGCCGTTGTCGGTGCACCAGAACTCCCAGTCCGGCCCGGCCCGAACGGCCCCGATCTGGATCACGGGGGCCGGACCGGCCCGGAACTTGATCGCGTTCGAGACCAGGTTCTGGAACAACTGGGTGAGCAACGGCGGCTCCCCCGGCAGCACCGGCATCGCGGTCTGCAGCTGGATCGATGCGCCCGACTCCACTCTGGCCGTCTCCACGTTGGACAGAGCTGCCCGCAGGCAAGCGCCGGTGTCCACGTCCATGGCCGAGGCGGAAACCCGGCCCACGCGGGAGAAGTCGAGCAGATCATTGATCAGCTGCTGCATCCGCTGAGCCCCGTCCACCGCGAAATGGATGTACTGCCCGGCCCTTTCGTCCAGCTGCTCCGCGTAGCGGCGTTCCAGCAGCTGGCAGAAACTGGCCACCTTGCGCAGCGGCTCCTGCAGATCATGCGAGGCGACGTAGGCGAACTGCTCCAGTTCCCGGTTCGACCGGCGCAGTTCCTCGGCTTGGTGATGCACCTGCGCCTGAGCGTCCAGGGTCTCCTGACGGGAACGTTCGAGCGCGCCGATCTGGGCCACCAGCCGCTCCCGCATCGACTCCATCGCCGCCCCCAGCTGAATGAACTCCCGCGGACCGGACGCCTGCACCTGGTGGCTGAGATCGCCGGCGCCGATCAACCTGGCCTCCGCGGCCAGCGCAGTGGCCGGGCGATCCACCCAGCGACGCAGCAGCGACCAGATGACCAGACCAGTGATCAGGGCCAGCACGGCTGAGGCGAGCGCGGTGGCGAACAGCGAACTGGTCAGGGCAGCTAGACGCTGCGCCGAGGTGGCCCGCCGAGCCTGCACCTGCTCGACATAACGGCCATAGTCCTGCCGGAAGGTGTCGAACAGCTTCTTGCCCGCCAGCACCTGGTCGCTCGTGGTCGGCTGCCCGGCCCGGGTCCGCTGGATCGTCGGAGCACCCCATTGGTCGTACCAGGCCCGGCTGTCCTGCTCCACCCGGGTCAGCGCGGACGCCGCCTGAGGCTGGTCAGGGAGGAGGCGGGCGACCGCCGGTGAGATCGGATGCGCCCAGGGCTGGCCGGCCTGATCCAGCGGCTGCAGGGTTTCCGTATTCCGGGACAGCGCGTATCCGCGGATCGCCGTCTCGGAGTCCAGCATGCCGACGAGATAGGCCTGCGACGTCCGCAGCGCCTGGAAGTAGTCGTCGACGACCTGGGTTTGCGTGGAGCGGGTGCGCAGCAGCAGGACGCCGGCCACGATGACGAGCGCGAGCAGGAGGACTCCCGCCGCGCTGAGCGCGATCGCGATCCGGCGCTGCAGGGACAGCCCGGAGAGGTGATCGCCGGAAGGCATGGCCGAGCCGTTCAGTGGGCTGATCCGGCCGGCCACTGGATGGCAACCACGGCCACGTCGTCGGGCAGCGGTCCGCCGTGCGCACGCTGCACCCGGTCGAGCAGGTCGTCGACCACCTCGGCCCCGGAGCCGCCGAGCCGGCTGGTCTCGGCGATCGACAGCAGGCCGGGCACTCCGAGCACCTGCGGCAGGCTCTTCCCCCGGCGCCCCTCCACCAGGCCGTCGGTGTACAGCAGGATCCGCCAGCGGGGCGGCAATGGGATGAGTCGTCCGATCCATCGGCCCGGCGGCAGCAGCCCGAGCGCCAGGCTGGCCGGATCACCCGGTAGCTGCGCCGGAACGGGATCGAGCAGCATCGGAGGCAGGTGCGAGGCGAGCCAGAGGGTGGCTGAGAGCCGGTCGCCATGGATCATCAGCATGCTGGCCTGGACGTAGATGTCGCTGGAGCGGCGCTCCCGGATCAGGACGTCCTCCATCACGCTGAAGATCCGGTCCGGCTCGACGCCGGCCAGCACCATGGCTCGCCAGGCGATCCGCAGGCTGACTCCCAGCGCCGCCTCGTCCGGGCCGTGTCCGGCGACGTCGCCGAGCACGACGAACACCCGGCCGTCCACGGTTTCCACGACGTCAAGGAAATCGCCGCCGAGCAGTTCCCCGGCTCGAGGCCGGTAACGGCTGGCTACACCCAGAGACGGATCGCGGGTCTGGGTGACCGGCAGTAGCCCCCGCTCCAGACGGGCGTTCTCGGCCGCTCGCAACTGGCTGGCGTAGAGCTCGCGGGACTGCTCCTCGGCTCGGCGGCGCTCCACCGCGTAGCGCAGCGAACGCCGGAGCAGTTCACCGTCCACCTTGCCCTTGACCAGGTAGTCCTGTGCGCCGGAGGCGACCGCGGCGGCACCGGAAGCCTCGTCGTCCAGTCCGGTCAGGCAGACCACCGCGATCTGGTCGCCCCCAGCGCTCAGTTCCCGGACGGCGTCGAGCCCCTGCGCGTCGGGCAGCCCGAGGTCGAGCAGGACGCAGCTGATCAATTCGCTGGCCAGCACCTCACGAGCGCCGGACAGGGTGCGGGCACGCGTGATCGCGACCGGGCGCCCCGAGAGCGCCAGCAGGTCCTCTACCAGTAGGGCGTCCCCATCATCGTCCTCGACCAGGAGCACCCGGCCCAGGTCAGCCCCGGCGGGCGCTCCGAAGGACTGGGTTTCGAACACAGACCCTCCGTGATGCTTCACCCTCGCCACGAGTCATGCCGGGACCCGAAGCGCCGAACTGCTCGATCCGAGCGTCCACTTTAGCGTGCCGGTGATCGCCAGCCGGCAGCGTCTCAGACCGGCTCAGACCGGCTCAGCCACTTTCCGGGCCTGTTCCACGCCAGGGTGCCAGCGATGGCGAACAGCTGAACTGCCGCTGGCACTCAGCCCTCTTCGAGCTCCCGGCCGCGGTTGGGATCCACCGGAATACCCGGACCCATCGTGGTGGTGAGGGTGGCTTTCTTCAGGTACCGGCCCTTGGCTGCGGACGGCTTCAGCCGGTTGATCTCGTCGAAGGCGGCGGCGTAGTTCTGCACCAGCTGCTCATCGGTGAAGGAGGTCTTACCGATGATGAAATGCAGATTCGCGTGCTTGTCCACCCGAAATTCGATCTTGCCGCCTTTGATCTCCTCGACCGCCTTGGCCACGTCCATGGTCACCGTGCCGGTCTTCGGGTTCGGCATCAGCCCGCGGGGACCGAGCACCTTGCCCAGCCGCCCGACCTTTCCCATCTGGTCGGGAGTGGCGACCACCGCGTCGAAGTCGAGAAAACCGCCCTGGATCCGGGTGATCAGATCGTCTGAGCCCACGAACTCGGCCCCGGCCGCCTCCGCCGCCGCAGCCCGGTCGCCGGTGGCGAAGACCAGGACCCGGGCGGTCTTGCCCGTACCGTTAGGCAGGTTGACCGTGCCGCGGACCATCTGGTCGGCCTTGCGCGGATCGACACCCAGCCGCATCGCCACTTCCACCGTGGCCGCGTACTTGGTGGTCGACGTCTCCTTGGCCAGCTTGACGGCCTCCATCGGGGTGTACAGCCGGGTCTCGTCGATCTTTTCCGCGGCGGCCCGATAAGCTTTGCTGCGCTTCATCTTTCGCTCCTGTGGTAGCACCAGGTCGTGGTCTGGACGGGCGGGCGCTGCGCCCTGCCACTTGTGCTGGCTCATTCTTGTGGATGTTGCTTGGTCAGCTCTCGACGGTGATGCCCATCGAACGGGCAGTACCCGCAATGATCTTCGAGGCGGCGTCCAGGTCGTTCGCGTTCAGGTCTTCGAGCTTCTGCTGCGCGATCTCGCGCACCTGGGCCGAAGTAAGCCGGCCAACCTTGGTCTTCTGTGGTTCGCCCGACCCTTTGTCCACGCCGGCCGCCTTCTTGATCAGCTCAGCGGCGGGCGGAGTCTTGGTGACGAAGGTGAAGGATCGGTCCTCGAAAACCGTGATCTCAACCGGGATGACGCTGCCACGCTGCGACTCGGTCTGGGCGTTGTACGCCTTGCAGAACTCCATGATGTTGACGCCGTGCTGGCCCAGCGCCGGCCCGATCGGCGGTGCTGGAGTTGCCTGGCCAGCTTTGATCTGCAGCTTGATCAGAGCTGAAACCCTCTTACTCTTGGGGGGCATGGTGAACTGTTCCTTCTGGATGCTTTGTACCGGGTCGCGGCGATCCGGCAGTTGAGATCTTCTCAGATCTTGGCGACGTCGCTGAACGACAGCTCGACCGGAGTTTCCCGGCCGAAGATGGAAACCAGCACCTTGAGCTTCTGGGCGTCGCCGTTGATCTCCGAGATGGTCGCGGGGAGGGTCTCGAATGGGCCCTCCATCACCGTGACGGTCTCGCCGACCTCGAAGTCGATCACCTTGATCTCGGCCTTGGCCGCAGCTTTGGCCTCAGCCGGCTGGAGGGCCGGGGCGAGCATCGAGTAGACCTCGTCCAGGCTGAGCGGAACTGGCTGGTGAGTGTGCCCGACGAAACCGGTGACGCCGGGGGTGTGCCGGACTGCACCCCAGGATTCGTCGGTCAGATCCATCCGGACCAGCACATAGCCGGGGATCCGGACCCGCCGGACCTGCTTGCGCTGGCCATTCTTGATCTCGGTGACGTCCTCCATCGGGACCTCCACCTGAAAGATGTAGTCCTCCATGTTCAGGCTGGAGGTGCGGTTCTCCAGGTTGGCCTTCACCCGATTCTCGTATCCGGCGTAAGAGTGGATCACGAACCAGTCACCGGGCGCCCGGCGCAGGGCCGCCTTGAACTCGGCCACCGGATCCACTGGCTCGTCGTCCACCGGCTCGGCAGCCAGGTCACCGGCTTCGCCGCCGTCCTGCGCGATGGGGTCGTCCGGCTCCGGCGGTGCGTCGTCGTGAGCCGCGGCCTCGGTGATCAGGTCGTGGTCGTCGCTGTAATCAGAGGGATGCTGCGAAGTTGTTTCGGACACGCTGTTGTTCCTGCTTCCCTTTCGTCTAGCCAGCCCGGATCGCCGAGGCGCCCGGTGACCGGCACTCAGGCTCAGGAGCCGGAGTTCCCGCCGAAGGCCCAGAGCACAAGCTTGCCGAAGCCGTAGTCCAGCACCGATACGTATGCCATCACGGCCATCACGAACACCAGCACCACGGTGGTGTAAGTGATCAGCTGGTTGCGGGTCGGCCGCACCACCTTGCGAAGCTCGGCCACCACCTGACGCAGAAAGAGCCCCGGGCCTCCGCTGCGAGTTCTGGTCCTGGTGGCTGATGTCGTGGCCATTGCCCTCACCTATGAAGCTGACGTCTCAGTGCCGGTCAATACTGCCGATGCTGTGCGCGCAGGGCAGGAGAGACTCGAACTCTCAACCGCCGGTTTTGGAGACCGGTGCTCTGCCAATTGAGCCACTGCCCTACGGGCGGCTGTTGCCGGACGGCAGCACTGATTATGGCAGTCCGCAACCACCCGAGGGCCGAGTCTACGCACCTGGCCTGCTCCCAGTCGAATACGTAGCGCCGATGGTAGTCAGCACCGGGCGGTGCCGGGTACGACGATCGGTGGACGGCTACCCCGGCCAGATCAGCTGGTCAGTGGTAGCTGGCCGCGGTGATGAACGCCAGGCTTGGGCCATGTCCAGCTCAGCGATCAGCATCAGCGGCCTGACCAAGAGTTACGGCGACCTGCCTGCCGTCCGGAACCTGTCGCTTGAAATCCGCGACGGTGAGGTGTTCGCCCTGCTCGGCCCGAACGGGGCCGGCAAGACCACCACCGTGGAGATTCTCGAGGGGTATCGGCATCGGGACGGCGGGCGGATCAGCGTGCTGGGCCAGGACCCGCAGACAGCGGGCCGGGCCTGGCGGGCTCAGATCGGCATCGTCACGCAGAGCTCCAACGAGAACCTCGAGCTGAGTGTCGAAGAGGTGGTGCGCCACTTCGCGCTGTACTACCCCCAGCCACGCGACCCGGACGAGGTGATCAAGGCTTGCGGGCTGGACGAGAAGCGCACGGCCCGTTCCCGGAGCCTGTCCGGCGGCCAGCGACGGCGGCTGGACGTGGCCCTGGGCATCATCGGCGACCCACAACTGCTGTTCCTGGATGAGCCGACCACCGGCTTCGACCCGCAGGCGCGCCGAGCCTTCTGGGAACTGATCGCTGACCTTCGCGTTGGCGGAACGACCATCCTGCTGACCACGCACTACCTGGACGAGGCCGAACATCTGGCCGACCGGGTCGGGGTGATCGCGGGCGGCGAGCTGCTGGAGGTGAACACCCCGGACCAGCTGGGCGGCCGATCGCTGCAGGAGTCCCGGGTCTGCTGGCTGGACAACGGAGCCGAGCGCGCGCAGGCCACCCCCACTCCGGCCGCACTGGTCGGGCAGCTGTCCGCCCATTTCGGGGGCGAGGTGCCCGGCCTGCAAGTCGTCCGGCCGAGCCTGGAAGACATCTACCTGAGCATGATCGAGACCAAGAGCGACCAGTCCGCCGGGAGCCTGTCATGAGCGCCGTCACAGCCCAGCTGCACCTGCCCTCGACCAGTTCGCTGGCCTGGGCCCGGACCAGGATCGAACTCAAGCAGTTCTTCCGCCAGCGCGAGTCCGTGATCTTCACCTTCTCGTTCCCGGTGATCCTGTTGTTCATCTTCGGGTCGGTGTTCGGGGATGACATCGCGCCTGGCGTCTCGTTCACCCAGTACTTCACGGCCGGAATGATCGCCTCAGGCGTGATGCTGTCCAGTTTCCAGTCCTTGGCGATCAGCCTGGCGATCGAGCGGGACGACGGGACGCTCAAGCGCCTGGAGGGCACACCGCTGCCGCCGGCCGCGTTCTTCCTGGGCAAGGTCGGGCTGGTGCTGATCACCAGCGTGGTGCAGGCCGCACTGCTCCTGGTCATCGGAGCGCTCTTTTTCAATCTGTCCCTGCCCGCCAGCCCCGCGCTGTGGGTGCGATTCGCCTGGGTATTCGTGCTCGGGACGGCGGCCGGAACCGTGGTGGGTATCGCTTACTCGTCGCTGGCCCGGTCGTCCAAGAGTGCTCCGGCCGTGGTCAGCCCGGTGGTCATCGTGCTCCAGTTCGTTTCTGGGGTGTTCTTCGTCTTCACCGACCTGCCGGGCTGGATGCAGGCGATCGGTTCGATCTTTCCGCTGAAGTGGCTGGCCCAGGGCATGCGCTCGGTCTTCCTGCCGCAGTCATTCGCGGCACAGGAAGCGGCCGGATCCTGGCAGCTCGGGCTGACCGCGCTGATACTGGCGGCATGGACGCTGATCGGGCTCGTCCTGTGCCTGCGCACCTTCCGCTGGCAGCGGGCGGACGCGGGATGAGCGGTCATGTCTGATCCAGCGTGCGCCTCCGCGCAGGACCCCCAGCACGCGTGGAACCGGGGATCTCTGTGGACCCTGCTGTTCTGGTTCTTCCTGGCGTTCGGCCTGGTACTGACGCTCCTGCTCAACGACGTCTCCCCAGCGAGGAAGGCCGTGACTATCGCGGCCCTGTCGGTCATCGCGGCGGCCCATCTGGTGATCCGGCCCGGCCCCGGGCGCACCCGCTTCCCAGGCAACGCCGGATATCTGATGATCGTCATCGTGGCCGCAGGAGTGGCCTGCGCCGCCCAGCCGTCCACGTCCCTGCTGCTGACCGTGTTCTTCCCGCAAATATGGCTGTTCGGCGGCGCCGTCCGGACCTGTGCCTATCTCAGTGGCGCGCTGGCGCTGGCGACGATGCTGGGGCAGTGGGCGGCCAATGGCTGGTCCGCGGACAGTCTGTGGGTGCTGGGCACCATCATGGTCATCAGCCTGGTGTTCAGCATCGGCTTCGGAACGTGGATCTCCCGGATCATCGACCAGTCCCGGGAACGGGCCGAGCTGATCGTCGAGCTGGAGGCGGCCCGATCTGAGCTGGGGGCCGAGCGCCACGCCCAGGGAGTTATGGCCGAGCGGGAGCGGATGGCCCGCGAAATCCATGACACCCTGGCTCAGGGGTTCACCAGCGTGATCATGCTGGCTCAGTCGGCGCAGGCCCAGCTGTCCCGCTCGCCATTGGTGACCGCCCAGCGGCTTACCTCGATCGAGGAGGTGGCCCGGGAGAACCTGGCCGAGGCCCGGGCCCTGGTCGCCGCGTTCGCTCCGGTGGGCCTGGAGGGCAGCACCCTGGTGGACGCCGTCGCCCGGCTCACCGATCGGTTCGCCGCCGAGACCGGCCTGAGCGTCGCGCTGGACCTGCCGGGCGGGGCCGCGCTGACCGGGCTGTCCCGTGATCGCGAGGTTGTGCTGTTGCGCGCCGTCCAGGAGTCACTGACCAATGTGCGGCGGCACGCCCGGGCGACGTCGGTGCGGGTCCGGGTGTGGTTGTCCGGCGATGATGCCCAGGTCGAGGTGACCGATGACGGCGTGGGCTTCGGAGCGGCCTCAGTGGCCGGGTTCGGGCTGACCGGAATGCGGCACCGGGTGTCCGACGCGGGCGGCTCGGTGGACGTGGCCAGCACGCCGGGGCACGGCACCCGGGTGCTGGTCCGGCTGCCCGCCGATCTGCCGTCATGATCCGCGTACTGGTCGCCGACGACCATCCGGTGGTACGGATGGGCCTGACCGGCCTGCTCGATCTGGAGGACGACATCGAGGTGGCGGGCGAGGCCGCCGACGGGGTGGAAGCCGTGGTGCAGGCCGGGGTCCAGCGGCCGGACGTCGTACTGATGGACCTGCGGATGCCCGGCCTGGACGGCGCCGGCGCGACGGCACAGATCGTGGCCGCGTATCCGGCCATCCAGGTGCTCGTGCTCACCACCTACGACACCGACGCCGACATCCTGCGCGCGGTCGAGGCCGGGGCTCGCGGCTACCTGCTCAAGGACACCCCCCGGGCCCAGCTGGTGGACGCCGTGCGGGCGGCCGCCCGGGGCGCGACCGTGCTGGCGCCGCCGGTGGCCGCCCGGC
>CALMAR010000395.1 GCA_937859855.1 uncultured Kineosporia sp. | reverse complement strand
CTCCGGGTGCGTGAGGGCAGGGCAGCCCAGGAAGGGGTTTCGAGTGAAGTTCCGGGTCGAGCGCGATGCGCTGGCTGATGCCGTTGCCTGGGCTGCCCGGGCGCTTCCCAGCCGTCCGCCGGTTCCGGTACTGGCCGGACTGTTACTCGAAGCCGACGCCAGCGGCGTGCTGAGGCTGTCGAGCTTCGACTACGAGGTCTCAGCGCGGGTCGAGGTAGCAGCTGAGGTGATGGACGCCGGGTCGGCGCTGGTCTCCGGCCGGCTGCTGGCCGACATCTCCCGATCGCTGCCGGCCAAGCCGGTCGACGTCACCACTGACGGTTCGAAAGTCTCGGTGATCTGCGGCTCTGGCCGGTTCACCCTGCTGACCATGCCGGTGGAGGAGTACCCGAGCCTGCCGCTGATGCCCGCCGCGTCGGGCGTCGTCCCCGGTGATGTCTTCACCGAGGCTGTTGGCCAGGTGAGCATCGCCGCCAGCCGGGACGAGACGCTGCCGATCCTGACCGGAATCCGGATGGAGATCGATGGAGACCAGCTCACTCTGCTGGCCACCGACCGTTACCGGCTGGCCATGCGCACGATCACCTGGAGCCCGGCCGATCGGGACGAGAGCAGCGTCGCCCTGGTGCGCGCCCGCACTCTCTCCGAAGTGGCCAAGTCGCTCGGTGCCGCTGGCGACGTCACGCTGGCGCTCACCACCGGTGGCGCGACCGAGATGGTGGGCTTCGAAGCCGGTGGGCGGCGGACCACGTCCCTGCTCGTCGACGGCGACTACCCGAAGGTGCGTTCGCTGTTCCCGGCCGAGGTCCCGACCCATGCACTGGTCGGAACCCAGGCCCTGGTGGACGCGGTCAAGCGGGTGGCTCTGGTGGCTGAGCGGAACACTCCGGTCCGGTTGAGCTTCACCGCGGACCAGCTCACCCTCGAGGCAGGCCAGGGCGAGGATGCGCAGGCGTCCGAGGCGGTCGAGTCGACCCTGGCCGGTGATGACATATCCATCGCTTTCAATCCGCAGTTCCTGCTCGACGGGCTGAATGCGCTCAATGCGCCCTGGGCCCGGCTGTCGTTCACCGAGTCCACCAAGCCGGCGGTGCTGTCACCGCAGGCCTCACCCGAGGGTGAGGACGACCCGAGTTACCGCTACCTACTGATGCCGGTGCGGATCGCCGGCTGAACCACTCGACGTCGTCGCGTGCAACGGCGCACACATCGTCCTCAAGGGAAGGTTCTGAGCATGCAGCTGGGAATGATCGGCCTGGGCCGGATGGGCGCCAACATCCTGAGGCGGGTGATGCGGGACGGGCACACCGGCGTGGCCTATGACACCAGCCCGGACAGCGTCAAAGAACTGGTGGCTGCCGGTGCGGCCGGCTCCAGCTCGCTCGAGGAGTTCGTGCAGAAGCTGGAAAAACCGCGAGTGGCCTGGGTGATGATCCCCGCAGGCATCACCGACAAGGTGGTGGAGCAGCTCGGCGCGTTGATGGAGCCGGGCGACATCATCATCAACGGCGGAAATTCCAACTACCGCGAGGACTACGACCGGGCCGCCACGCTCAAGGAGCAGGGCATCGAGTACATGGACGTCGGTACCAGCGGCGGCATCTGGGGCTTGGACCGCGGCTACTGCCTGATGATCGGCGCCACGGACGAAGCCTTCGCCACCTGCGAGCCGCTGTTCAAGTCGATCGCGCCGGGCTTGGGCGATATCGACCGGACCGCTGGGCGCACCGGTGACCCGAGCCCGGAGGAGCAGGGTTATCTGCATTGCGGAGGGCCCGGCGCAGGTCACTTCGTCAAGATGGTCCATAACGGCATCGAGTACGGGATCATGGCCGCCTACGCCGAGGGCCTCAACGTGCTGGACAAGGCCAACTCCGGAGCAGAGTCGAAAGGCGAGCACTCGGCCGAGGAGACTCCGCTCGAACAGCCGCAGTACTACCAGTACGACATCGACATCGCCAAGGTGACCGAGGTTTGGCGGCGCGGCTCAGTGGTGTCGTCCTGGCTGCTGGATCTGACCGCTGGGGCGCTTCATGACAACCCGAGCCTGGAAGGCATGACCGGACGGGTGTCGGATTCCGGCGAGGGCCGGTGGACAGTCAAGGCCGCCATCGACGAGGGCGTGCCCACTCCGGTGTTGTCGGCGTCGCTGTTCGCCCGCTTCAGTTCCCGCGGCGAGGCTGTATACGCCGACAAGCTGCTGTCGGCCATGCGCAAGGCGTTCGGTGGGCACGTGGAGCTCCCCGTCGGCGAGTAACCGTGGGCCTGCCTGTACCGCAGGCGATGCGGCTCATACCGATACTGGGCTGATGCACGTCACTCAGTTGGTTCTGGCTGACTTCCGGTCCTACCCGGCTGCGGAGCTGATCCTGGAGAAGGGGGTCAGTTCGCTGATCGGCCCGAACGGCCAGGGCAAGACCAATCTGGTCGAGGCGGTCGGGTATGTGGCGTCGCAGTCCAGTCATCGGGTGGCTAACGATGCGCCGCTGGTGCGGGCCGGGGCATCCCGGGCGGTGATCCGATGCGCTATCGCCCGCGACGATCGGTCGGCGCTGGTCGAGCTGGAGCTGGTCCCCGGCGGCAGCAACCGGGCCAGGATCAACCGGTCGGCCGTGACCCGCCCGCGTGATGCACTGGGCATCCTCCGATCAGTGCTGTTCGCGCCCGAGGACCTGGCCTTGGTGAAGGGGGATCCTGATGGCCGGCGCCGGTTCATGGACGAGCTGCTGGTTCTGCGGGCGCCACGGTTCGCCGGGGTGCGCAGCGACTACGAACGGGTGCTGAAGCAACGCAACGCCCTGCTGAAGTCGGCCGGAGCGGCGATCAGGGCCGGACGCGGCGACGTCCGCACCCTCGACGTCTGGGACTCGCATCTGGCGACGGCCGGAGCGCAGCTGCTCGCAGGCCGGCTGAATCTGGTGGCCGAGCTCGAGCCGCTGGTCGGCGCGGCCTATGCCGCGGTCAGCGCCAAGGATGGGGCGGCCGCGATCAGCTACCGCAGCAGCCTGGGTGAGGACATCGCCGCCGCCAGCGCTGCGGATCAGGAGTTGTTGCAGGCCAGGATGCTGGAGGCGCTGGCCCGGATCCGGCCGCAGGAACTGGACCGCGGGATCAGCCTGATCGGCCCGCACCGCGATGACCTGGTGCTGAACATTGCCGATCTGCCGGCCCGAGGTTATGCCAGTCACGGCGAGTCCTGGTCGCTGGCCCTGGGTCTGCGGCTGGCCAGCTACGACCTGCTTCGCAATGATCTGGGAGGAGGCGGCGAGCCGGTGCTGATCCTGGATGACGTCTTCGCCGAACTGGACTCAGGACGACGGTTGCGGCTGGCCGAGCTGATCGCCCCCGCGGAGCAGGTGCTGGTCACCGCCGCCGTTCCCGCCGATGTGCCCGAACCGCTGGACGGCGCCCGGTTCGACGTGATGGCTGGCCAGGTGACCCGTGTCCGGTGAAGCGGGACCCGATGACTCAGCCGGCGATGGCGCTGACGCCGTCGCGGCGGCGGTGAATCGGGCCCGGGCTGCGGCCACGGCCCGCGGCGACCTGCCGGGCCGCCAGCGGCTAAGCCCGACGGCCGCGAAACAACGACAGCGCCGCGAGGGAGCCATCACCAGATCGAGTGCCCGGCCGGACGCCCGCGATCCGCAGGCGGTGGGCAGCGCGATCGATCGGCTGATCACCGAGCGGGGCTGGTCCGAGCCGGTCGCGGTCGGCGGAGTACTGGGACGCTGGGATCAGGTGGTCGGCGCCGACATTGCAGCGCACTGCCAGCCGCTGAGTTTCGACGACGGCGTGCTCACCGTAGGTGCCGACTCATCCGCCTGGGCCGCCAACCTGAAGTTGCTGGTTCCAGCTCTGCTCGGGCGGCTGGATCAGGAACTGGGTCAGGGCACCGTACACAAGGTCGTCGTCCGGGGGCCCTCGGCGCCGTCCTGGAAGCGTGGACCCCGGCTGGCACCCGGTTCACAGGGCCCGCGCGACACCTACGGATGATCATGAACTGCGGCTTGACAATCGCGGGCCTCAATCCGGCCCCTGACTTCTCCAAGCCCCCTCTTATGTATGGGTACTCAGGACGGGGCTGGTCTGCCCGCCAGAGCCGGCGCTGAAGCCCTTTCCGTACGGATTACCAGATCAGAGCGCCTTGGCTGGGCGCAGAGCGCAGTACCAACCAGGTAAGATGGGTGTTGTTCGGCGCGGGCTGCGGGGGTATCAGATCGCGCCCGTGTCCCCTGGTCGGTGGTCTTCGCACCACCACCCTGACCTGCAGGAGTCCGACGCTTCGTGGCAGACGTGACAAGTACCGCTACTTCGGCCGCGGACCCAGATGACACCGCGCATCTTCCTACTCAGCCCACTCAGCCAGTCATCCGCAGCATGGATCTGGTCGATGAGAGCGTGATGTATGACGCCAGCGCGATCACCGTGCTGGAGGGCCTGGAGGCGGTGCGCAAGCGCCCCGGCATGTACATCGGTTCGACCGGCGAGCGGGGCCTGCACCATCTGGTCTACGAGGTGGTCGACAACTCCGTCGACGAAGCGCTGGCCGGCTACTGCGATGCCATCGAAGTCACCATGCTGGCCGACGGTGGCATCCAGGTGATTGACAACGGCCGCGGCATCCCCGTCGACATCGTCGAGTCCGAGGGCAAGCCCGCGGTCGAGGTGGTGCTGACGGTATTGCACGCGGGCGGCAAGTTTGGCGGCGGTGGCTACTCGGTGTCCGGTGGCCTGCACGGCGTCGGCGTTTCGGTGGTGAACGCCCTGTCGTCCCGCTTGGACGTCGAGGTGCGCCGGGACGGCGCGGTGTGGACCCAGTCCTACGCTCTCGGAGTTCCCCAAGGGCCGTTGCAGCGGGGCCGGCCTACCAGCGATACCGGAACCACGATCACGTTCTGGCCCAACGCCAGCATCTTCGAGACCGTCGAGTTCGACTATGAGACCCTGCGCTCCCGATTCCAGCAGTACGCGTTCCTGAACAAGGGCCTGGCCATCACCCTGATCGACCAGCGGCCCGATCACGCCGACGAGGACGGCACCGCGCCGTCGGTCACCTTCAAGTACGACGACGGCCTGATCGACTACGTGAAGAACCTGAACGCTTCCAAGAAGAGCGAGCCGGTGCACCCCGAGGTCATCTCGATCGAGTCCGAGGACAGCGATCGCAAGATGTCGCTCGAAGTCGCGATGCAGTGGACCACGGCCTACTCCGAGAGCGTGCACACGTACGCGAACACGATCAACACTCATGAGGGCGGGACGCACGAGGAGGGATTCCGGGCCGCGCTGACCACTCTGATCAACGAATATGCCCGCACCAAGGGGCTTCTGAAGGAGAAGGACGACAACCTCACCGGAGATGACATCCGCGAGGGGCTGACCGCGGTCATCTCGATCAAGCTGGCCGAGCCGCAGTTCGAGGGCCAGACCAAGACCAAGCTGGGCAACACCGAGGCCAAGGCCTTCGTTCAGCGCATCGTCCGCTCCGAACTGTCCGACTGGCTGGACTCTCACCCGGCCGAGGCCCGCGAGGTGGTGCGCAAGTCCACCCAGGCGGCCGCGGCGCGGATGGCGGCCCGCAAAGCCCGGGAGGCGACCCGGCGCAAGGGCCTGCTCGGCGGCGGCGGACTGCCGGGCAAGCTGAGCGACTGCCAGTCGACCCACCCCGAGGAATGCGAGATCTTCATCGTCGAGGGTGACTCGGCCGGCGGTTCGGCCAAGATGGGCCGGGAACCACGCACCCAGGCCATCCTGCCGATCCGCGGCAAGATCCTGAACGTCGAGAAGGCGCGGATCGACCGGGTTCTCAGCAACCAGGAGGTGCAGGCGCTGATCAGCGCCTTCGGCACCGGTGTGGGCGAGGAGTTCAACCTGGAGAAGCTCCGCTATCACAAGATCATCCTGATGGCTGACGCCGACGTGGACGGCCAGCACATCCGGACTCTGCTGCTCACCCTGCTGTTCCGCTTCATGCGCCCGCTGGTCGATCACGGCTACGTGTATCTGGCCCAGCCCCCGCTGTACAAGATCAAATGGACCGGCAAGACCGGGTCCGAGTACGCGTATTCGGATCGTGAGCGCGACGTGCTGGTCGAGGCGGGCCTGGCCATGGGCAAGAAGCTGCCCCGGGACAAGGAGGACCGGATCCAGCGCTACAAGGGCCTGGGTGAGATGAATCCGAGCGAACTGCGGGACACCACCATGGCCTCCGAGCACCGGGTACTGCTGCAGGTGACCCTGGAGGACGCCGCCGCCGCCGACGAGATCTTCGCGGTACTGATGGGCGAGGACGTCGAATCGCGGCGCTCATTCATCCAGCGCAACGCCAAGGACGTCCGCTTCCTCGACATCTGAAATCTGTTCTGCCTTGTGAGAGAACCGCTTCGCTCCTGACGAAGGATTGATGTGACCGAGCAGCCGCCCACCACGCCGCTTCCGCCCGGGGGCCGGGTCGATCCGATCGACATCCAGCTCGAGATGCAGAGGTCCTACCTCGACTACGCGATGAGCGTGATCGTGGCCCGGGCCCTCCCCGACGTCCGGGATGGTCTGAAGCCGGTGCACCGGCGGGTGCTGTACGCCATGTATGACGGGGGTTTTCGCCCCGACCGGGGTTATTCGAAGTGTGCCCGGGTGGTCGGCGAGGTGATGGGCCAGTACCACCCGCATGGTGACGGCGCGATCTACGACACCCTGGTCCGGCTGGCTCAGCCGTGGTCGCTGCGGTATCCGCTGGTGGACGGTCAGGGCAACTTCGGTTCGCCCGGCAACGACCCCGCCGCCGCCATGCGCTACACGGAGTGCCGGATGGCGCCGCTGGCCATGGAGATGGTCCGGGACATCGACAAGGACACGGTCGACTTCTTCCCCAACTACGACGGCAAGACTCAGGAGCCGAACCCGCTGCCGGCCCGGTTCCCCAACCTGCTGGTCAATGGCAGCAGCGGGATCGCGGTCGGGATGGCCACCAACATCCCGCCGCACAACCTCCGCGAGGTGGCCGAGGGGGTGCAGTGGCTGCTGGCCAATCCGGCCGCAGGTGAGGACGAGTTGCTGGCCCAGTTGTTGCTCAAGGTCAAGGGCCCCGATTTCCCGACCAGCGGCCTGATCATGGGTACCCGCGGCATCGAGGACGCCTACCGCACCGGCCGGGGGTCGATCACCATGCGGGCGGTGGTCGAGGTGGAGGAGATCCAGAACCGGACCTGCCTGGTGGTCACCGAGCTGCCCTATCAGGTCAACCCGGACAACCTGAAGGTCAAGATCGCCGAGCTGCACGACAGTGGCCGTCTGCAGGGCATCGCCAACATCATTGACGACACCTCCGACCGCACCGGGCTACGGATCGTGATCCAGCTCAAGCGCGACGCTGTGGCCAAAGTCGTGCTGAACAACCTGTACAAGCACACTCAGCTGCAGGACAACTTCGGCGCGAACATGCTGGCCCTGGTCGACGGCGTCCCCCGCACGCTGAGTATCGACAAGTTCGTCCGGCACTGGGTCGACCACCAGATCGACGTGATCGTCCGGCGGACCCGCTACCTGCTGGCCCAGAAGGAGGAGCAGGCCCACATCTACCGCGGGTACGTCAAGGCGCTGGACGCGCTCGACGAGGTGATCGCACTGATCCGCGGCTCGGCCACGGTTGAGGACGCCCGTAGCGGACTGATCGATCTGCTCGACGTCGACGAGGTCCAGGCCGACGCGATCCTGGCCATGCAGCTGCGCCGGCTGGCCGCCCTGGAACGGCAGAAGATCATTGAAGAGCTGGCCCGGTTGCAGGAGGAGATCGCCGACCTGGAGGCGATCCTGGCCTCACCGGCCCGCCAGCGGCAGATCATCTCGGACGAGCTGGCTGAGATCGTCGGCAAGTACGGCGATGAGCGACGGACCCGGATCCTGCCCTTCGACGGCGATATGAACGTCGAGGACCTGATCCCGGACGAGGACGTCGTGGTCAGCATCACCCGGGCCGGCTACGCCAAGCGCACCCGCACCGATGCCTACCGGGCCCAGCGCCGCGGCGGCAAGGGAGTCAAGGGTGCCGCGCTGCGCAGTGACGATGTGGTCGAGCACTTCTTCATCACCTCGACTCACAACTGGGTGCTGTTCTTCACCAACCTGGGCCGGGTCTACCGGGCCAAGGCCTACGAGCTGCCGGAGGCGGCCCGCGATGCACGGGGCCAGCACGTGGCCAACCTGCTGGCTTTCCAGCCCGACGAGGAGATCGCGCAGGTGATGTATCTGCGCACCTACGAGGACGCCCCGTTCCTGGTGCTGGCCACCCGGGATGGCCTGGTGAAGAAGACCCGGCTGACCGAGTACGACTCCAACCGGGCCGGCGGAGTGATCGCAATCAATTTGCGCGAAGGTGACGAGCTGGTCGCGGCCCGGCTGGTGGATGAACGCGATGATCTGCTGCTGGTTTCCCGCAAGGGCATGTCGGTGCGGTTCACCGCCGATGACTCCGCGCTGCGCCCGATGGGCCGGGCGACGTCCGGCGTCACCGGGATGAAGTTCCGGGGCGAGGACCAGTTGCTGTCGATGGACGTGGTGGGTGACGGCGGCGACTCGTTCGTGTTCGTGGTCACCGAGAACGGTTACGCCAAGCGGACTCCGGTGGATCAGTACCGGGTGCAGGGCCGTGGCGGCCTCGGTATCAAGGTCGCCAAGATCACTGATGAGCGCGGCGACCTGGTGGCCGGCATGATCGTGCGTGAAGACGACGAGGTGCTGGTGGTGATGCAGGGCGGCAAGGTGGTTCGTTCGGCCGTGGCCGGCGTTCCAGCTAAGGGCCGGGACACGATGGGTGTGGTTTTCGCTAAGCCGGATCCCGGTGATCGGATCATCGGCGTGGCGCACAATGCCGAGGGTGCTCTGGAGGATGAGTCCATGGACGGCCCCGACGCTGCATCGGCGGGTGGCGTGACCGCCCCGGCTGTTGCTACCAATGCGGAAGATCCTGAATCAGGCCCTGATGACGATACGCCACCGGCGACTGCGAGTGACGATGAGTAGACCGAGAATCATCTCCGGCCACATCATCAACCAATATCATCGCTCAGGAGGCTAGGATCCCGCCAAGACGGGGGTAGCCCACTTCGTGACGGCGCTGGCGCGGAGGTGTTCTAACCGGGGGACCTCACGGGTGCCACATTATTTATGTGTACGGTGACCACGGTCCCAGCAGGGGCGATCGCGGCTCAGGAGGTCGACGGAGGTGAGACATGAGTCCGGCCGAGGACAGCTCTCGCAATGACTCGGAGTCTCGATCTGGGACCGGCCCAGCCGCCCCCACGGCCACAGCAGACGGCCCGGTGGTCTCGGAACCGGTCGCGGTGACTGGCGAGGCATCACCGGACTCCGCTGCTCGCGGAAGCGGTGCGCCGTCCGGCGGATCCGGCTCCGACGCGTCATCATCGTCCTCGTCCCGATCATCATCGTCACCATCTGCTCGGGCAGGTTCGCCGTCCGGCGGCTCCGATTCGCGCACCTCTGGCCCCAATGGATCTGGGTCCCGAGAATCAGGGTCGAACTCAATGGAGTCTCGGATTTCTTCAAGCAGTGGCAGTTCGCCGGGGTCCAGCGCAGCCGATGCGGCCGCCGCCCGAGCCGTGGCCAACGGTGGTGCGACCAGCACACCATCGGTTCCGCGGCTCAACGCGCCGTCTGGATCCTCCCCGGCCAAGCCACTGGTGACCAACGGTCCAGGGGGAACGTCTGGTGCCTCTTCCACATCACGCTCCAGCTCCGGGACTCGTCCGATGACGACGTCGGCCCGCAGTGGCATGAACTCCTCGGCAGGTTCGCGGTCCGGCCTGCCGCCGGCCTGGACGCCGTCCAGCGGTGCCAGCTCACCCAACTTGGCTGGTTCGGGTATGGCTGGGGCAGGGCTGGCGAGCCCGGGAACGCGGCCCGGTGTCAATGGGACCCAGGGCGAGCAAGTATCCGAGGCTGGCCGGATCAGCGCGAGCACCGCTACCGCGACGGCCCCGCCGACTTCTTCGTACGAGGCCGGCTCGCTGTATGAGGCGGAACCCTCCGCGCATGAGCCGGCTGCGCAGCGGATGCAGGGCCTCCCCAGCGAGCCAGTGGGCCATGACCAGCAGCCGTTCGCCCCCCGGGTCGCCCGGCTCACTGTGGCCAGCATCGATCCGTTCTCAGTGCTGAAGGTGTCGTTCCTGTTGTCAGTGGCGGCCGGTGTGGCGCTGGTCTGCACGGCCGTGGTGCTGTGGATGGTGCTCAAGGGCATCGGTGTCTTCGATCAGTTGAACAACCTGTTCGGCACAATCGGCGGTCTCGACACCGCCAAGGAGAAGTTCAACATCTACGATTACGTCGGATTGAACCGGGTGCTGTCGATCAGCATCGTGATCGGCTTCGCCGACGTTCTGCTGCTGACGGCGCTGAGTACGGTCAGCGCGTTGCTGTACAACCTGAGCGCGGGCTTGGTCGGCGGAGTACGAGTGACGCTCTCCGATGAATAACCAGCCGGACTGATTCCGCCTGCGCTTCAGGTCCCCGATCCCAGGATCCAGCGCCGACCAACCGGTTTGGGGCAGACCTTGGCGCTGCGGTAGCCTCGTTCCCGCCCACCTCGATGGCGCACGGGCCTATAGCTCAGACGGTTAGAGCGCTTCCCTGATAAGGAAGAGGTCAGAGGTTCAAGTCCTCTTAGGCCCACCCAC
>CALMAR010000394.1 GCA_937859855.1 uncultured Kineosporia sp. | reverse complement strand
AGCGTAAATCGCGGCGTCGCCGAGATGTTCCTCGATCCTCAGCAGCTGGTTGTACTTGGCCACCCGCTCCGAGCGGGCCGGAGCGCCGGTCTTCATCTGGCCGCAGTCGGTGGCCACCGCGAGATCGGCGATGGTGGTGTCCTCGGTCTCACCGGACCGGTGGCTCATCATGCACCGGTATCCGCTGCGCTGGGCCAGTGTGACGGCATCCAGCGTCTCGGTCAGGGTGCCGATCTGATTCACCTTGACCAGCATGGCATTCGCCGCGCCGAGCTCGATCCCCTTGGCCAGCCGGACCGGGTTGGTGACGAACAGATCGTCGCCCACCAGTTGCACCCGTCCACCCAGGGCCGAGGTGATCGCCGTCCAGCCGTCCCAGTCGTCCTCACCCAGCGGATCTTCGATCGACACCATCGGGAACCCGTCGACCAGGCCGGTGTAGTACTCGATCATCTCGTCGGTGGACTTGGTGCTGCCTTCGAAGCGGTAACCGCCGTCCTGGTAGAACTCGGTCGCGGCTACGTCCAGGGCCAGCCCGATCTCACTGCCGAGCCGGAACCCGGCCTGGTCGATCGCGGTCGCGATCAGGTCCAGCGCGGCCCGGTTGCTCGGCACGCTCGGGGCGAAGCCGCCCTCGTCGCCCAACCCGGTGCTCAGCCCCTGCGACTTCAGCACCGACTTCAGCGAGTGGTAGATCTCCGCTCCCCAGCGCAGAGCCTCCTTGAAGGAGGCCGCCCCGATCGGCGCGACCATGAACTCCTGGATGTCCACGCCGCTGTCGGCGTGGGCACCTCCGTTCAGGATGTTCATCATCGGCACCGGCAGAGTGTGCGCGTTCGGGCCGCCGACATAGCGGAACAACTCCAGCCCAGCCGACTCCGCCGCCGCCTTGGCCACCGCCAGCGACACCCCGAGGATCGCGTTCGCACCCAGCGACCCCTTGTTGTCGGTTCCGTCCAGGTCGAGCATGGCCTGGTCGACCAGACGCTGATCGTCGGCCTCCAGCCCGGCCACCTCGGGGCCGAGCTGCTCGATCACCGCCGAGACGGCATCCTGCACGCCCTTGCCGAGGTACCTGGACTTGTCGCCGTCCCGCCGTTCGACCGCCTCGAAGGCACCGGTGGAGGCACCGGAGGGGACGGCGGCCCGGGCGAACGTCCCGTCGCCGAGCATCACCTCGACCTCGACCGTGGGGTTGCCCCGGGAGTCGAGGATCTCGCGTGCGCCGACGGCGTCGATGATGGCCATTCGTCAATGCTCCTGCAGGTGGTGGGTGATCGGCTGGATGATCGGCTCAGTGATCAGCGGGGTGAGATCGGCGTAAGGGTCGCATAAGGCTATCGAGTTCACCGGCCCTCATCGGTGCGGCTCCCCGCAGGCCAGTGTTATTCGCGGGCTGTTGGCCGGCTATCCGCCCAGTTCCAGCAGGGTGCGCAGGTGCCGGGGAGGCGGCGAGCCATGCGCCAGCATCGCGTCGTGGATACGCCGATCCGGCCAGCTCGGGTGCTGGTCGCGGCACTGCTGAACGATGTCTCTGATCTCCCGGTAGCCGCAGTAGTAGGTGGAGAGCTGGGACGACGTCAGCAGGGCGCGCCGCCACTTGCCGGTGGCCTCACCCTCCTCCTGATGCCCGCGCTGCATCATCAGCGTCATCGCCTCGGCCTCGGTCATCCCGTGCGCGTGGACCCGGATGTCCAGGATGGCGTTGATCGTGGTGCGCAGCTGCATCTTCAGTTGCTGCAGGCGCAGCGCCGCGTCGTCCTGCGGAGTGAGCCCGAGCCCGGACCGGGCGATGAGCTCCTCGGCGTAGACCGCCCATCCCTCGACCATCGGGCCGCTGCGGGCCGCCGTCCGGACCCGGGTCGCGCCCTGGTAGTGATTCGAGTGGGACAGCTGCAGCACGTGCCCCGGCATCGCCTCGTGCACGGTCAGGTTGCGCACCATGTGGCCGTTGTACTCGCGGTAGAACGAAGCCACCTGGTCCTGATCCCAGCCCGGTGGTGTCGGCGAAACGGCGAAGAAGGTGGGTAGTCCGGTAGCCCCGGGTTCCAGCGGGCCGGGCGGATCGCAGTAGGCCACGGCCACTCCCCGCCGGGAGGACGGCATCACGATCAGCTGGACCGGCACGTCGGGGATGCTGACCAGATCGAGCTCCCGGCATCGGCTGGTCAGCAGAGTGAGAGCGTCCTGGCAGAGCGGCAGGATGGTGGCGTCGGACGCCGGAAAGCCGGCCGCGACCTGATCGAGCACGTCCCGCACCTGGCCCGGCCGGGGCGGAGCTCCGGCGATGGTGGACGCCAGTTCAGCGATCTCCTCCTCGATCCCCTGCAGGTCGCTCTCGGCTCGGGTGAGCAGCACGTCCGGGCCGGTCTCGGTGTCGAGGGTGTACCAGAGTTGGGCGGCGAAGGCCTGGTCCCCCAGCCGGGGGGGCCCATCGCTGACCGGCAGTTGCCCCTCCAGCCAGCGGATGTACCCGGTCAGCGCGTTCACGGCGGCGTCCCGGGCCGGCTCCACCCGTCCGGCCAGACCGGGCTCCTGGTTCAGCAGCAGGCCGAGTTCGCTGGTCAGCATGGCCAAAGTGCCGCTGGCCTGGCCGATCGCCGTCTCCACGTGTACCCGGGGCATGTCGTGCAGCACCTCACGGGCCGTGCTCAGCCGGGCCGGGACCAGGGCCATCCGGGCCGCCAGCGCGCGCAGCCGGGCGGCCGGCTCACCCGAGTCACGGGCGATCAGCGGATAGAGAGCGTCTCCAGGCAGATGAGCCAGCGGGTCACGCTCGTGGCGGCGGAGCTCGGTCAGCTCCCAGAGCGTGCCGGTGACCTGGGTGCGGAGGATCTCCAGGTCGACCCGGTCACCGATGACCAGACTGCTGTCGTCCACGTCATCCAGCGCGGTCAGCGCCTCGGCCAGCATGGCGGCCTGTTCACTGACCGCCTCGGGCGCATAGTCGGTGAGCCGGTCGTCGAAGCGGTGATCACCCAGTTCGGTGGCGTGCTCGGGCCGGGACGCCAGCATCGCGTCCAGAACCCGCCCGGCCACATCCCGGAACCGGGCGGTCACCACCGGATCGTGAACCGGCTCCTCCTGCATGACTCCATCGTGCCTCAGCCGCATTCAGGCCGGCGACCAGACGCAGCAGAGGATCTGTAGCCAGAGCTGCCATGGTGGCGCCGGCTAGTCATCGGTGCTGCGCGCTGGCTGCTGCCACAGCTCCCATCAGGGGCTGATCAAGGGGCGGGGAGGCGGCCCAGCGCCGCCCGCAGAACCGCCTCGGGATCCTGGCCTGCCTCGCGAGCCTCCAGCACGGCGCCGAGCAGGGTGGCGGCCACGGCATCGCCGGCCGCGGCGGCGGTCACCGCCTGATCCAGGCTGCTGCCTCCGCGCTCGATCCGGGACAGCATCTTCTGGGCCCGGGCCAGCGCCGGCAGGCTCGCCGGGATGCCATCGAAGCCTACGCGCCGGGGCTTCTCGGCCGCCTTCAGCTGCTCCCAGTTCTGCTCGACGTCCGCAGCGGTCAGACCTCCTGGCCCCTGCGCCGCAGCGGAGCCGAAGACATGAGGATGCCGGCGCACCAGCTTGGCCACGATCCCGGCGGCGACATCGTCAATGCTGAACGGCGGCTGCTCCTCCTGGGCCAGCCGGGCATGAAAGACCACTTGCAGCAACAGGTCTCCCAGTTCCTCGGCCAGGTGCTCCCGGTCCCCGGCCTCGACCGCCTCGATCACCTCGTGGGTCTCCTCCAGCAGGAACGGCAGCAGCGACTGGTGGGTCTGCTGGGCGTCCCAGGGGCAACCGCCGGGCGAGCGCAGGGTGTCCATCACCGCAACCAGGTCCAGCAGCCGGGCACCGGGCACGTCGTGCGAACCGGTCAGCACCTCGATCTGCGGCGGCTGGCCGCTCATCGCCCGGCGAGACAGGTGCTCGGCCAGCGCGTCGGTCAGGCCGGGATCGGCGTCCGGGCTCCCCCACCAGACCACGTCCCCGGGTTCGGCCCCGAGGGCGGCCAGCCGGCCAGCCCGCTCACCTACCGCGAGCCCGGCGACGTCCTGGACCTGGATCCCGGCGTTCTCGAACTCAGCCAGCCAGGCCGGATCCGGCCCAGCGGCCAGAACCGTGGTCGCCTGCCGAAGTCTCTGCCAGGCGGCCCAGTTCAGCAGGCCGGGAGCAGAGCGGGGAGTGGTCAGCAGCAGGGTGACCCGGCCCTCGGGTGGTACGTCGTGGATCACGGCGACGGGGCCGGCTCCGGCGACGAACTGATGCTGCTCGGCTGGGGTGTGCTGGCGATCCAGTCCTGCTTCTCCGGCAGGATGGTCAGCATCGCCTGGTCACCGACCTTGTACTGAAGCCCGGCGCCGTAGCGCGGGTTGATGTGCACGCCGTCCGCCTTGAGCCGGTCGCTGACCTGCTGATAGGTGCGGTTGATCTCGTCGTCGGTGCGGCCGGACCGGATCGCCTGGTTAGCCGCCAGCGCGCGCATCACCTTGAGCGCAGCAGCCGACGGCGCCGGCAGCGAGGCGTCGATGTTGAACTGGTGCCTGGCATCGTCGGCGGAGACCCCGCGGCCCATCTCGCTGGCGACCTGGTCGAGATACGGCTCGAGGATGAGGTAGTTGAGGATGATCGATTGGGTAAACCCCGCATCCGGGCCGGCCAGCTCGACGATGCTGTGGTAGCCGGACTGCACCTCGGCCACCGAGATGCGGTGATCACCGACCGTGGCGGCGGCGCCCGCCTCGGACGAGGCGCAACCGCCCAGCAGTAACGAACCAGTCAGAGCAGCGGCGGCCATTGCGGCAGCAGCACGACGACGCGAGATCCCACTCACACCCCGGATGCTAGCTGCCCCGGCTCACCACGCGCAGCCAGGGCGAGCTCAACCGCGGGCCGCGGCCGTCGCGGCCGCCGAGACCTGGCCCAGCAGCACCGCGTCGATGAACTCGCAGGCCCAGTGCAGCACCGCGACGTCCCGCAGCGGCTGGCCCCCGATCCGGGCGGTCACGGGGCGGGGCACCAGCACGGTCGAAACCGCCTGCTTGATGGCCGATCCGGGATAGAGCCGGTTCAGCCGGATCTGGGCCGAATCGAGCAGCTCCACCGGTCCGAACCGGATCGAGGTGCCCTGAGCCGAGATCTCGCGTAAACCGGCCCGCCGCGCCATGATTCGTAGCCGGGCCACCTCCAGGAGGTTGGCCACCACCTCCGGCATCGGCCCGTATCGGTCGATCAGCTCGGCCCGGACCTCGTCCAGGCCGGAGTCCGAGCTGACCTCGGCGATCTTCCGGTAGGCCTCCAACCGCAGCCGTTCGGTCGGGAGGTAATCGTGCGGCAGGTGCGCGTCCACCGGCAGGTCGATCTTGACCTCGGCGTACTCCTCCTGGGCCTCGCCACGGAAGTCGGCCACCGCCTCGCCGACCAGCCGGATGTAGAGATCGAAGCCGACTCCGGCGATGTGGCCACTCTGTTCGCCACCCAGCAGGTTCCCGGCGCCGCGGATCTCGAGGTCCTTCATCGCCACCGCCATGCCCGCACCCAGATCGGTGTTGGCCGCGATGGTCTGTAGCCGGTCGTGCGCGGTCTCGGTCATCGGCCGCTCGGGCGGGTAGAGCATGTACGCATAGGCCCGCTCCCGGCCCCGGCCGACCCGGCCCCGCAACTGGTGCAGCTGCGAAAGTCCCATCAGGTCAGCCCGTTCCAGCACCAGCGTGTTCGCGTTGGAGATGTCCAGCCCGGTCTCCACGATGGTGGTGCAGACCAGGACGTCGAACTTGCGATCCCAGAAATCCAGGATCACCTGCTCCAGCTGATGCTCGCCCATCTTGCCGTGAGCGACGGCGATCCTGGCCTCCGGCACCAGTTCTCGTAGCCGCGAGGCCGCCCGCTCGATCGACTCGACCCGGTTGTGCACGTAGAACACCTGACCCTCGCGCAGCAGCTCGCGCCGGATCGCCGCGGTGATCTGGCGCTCGTCGTAGCCGCCGACGAAGGTCAGCACCGGGTGCCGCTCCTCCGGCGGGGTCAGCAGAGTGGACATCTCGCGGATGCCGGTCACCGCCAGCTCCAGGGTGCGCGGGATCGGGGTGGCGCTCATCGCCAGCACGTCCACATTGGTGCGCAGCTGTTTGAGCCGCTCCTTGTGCTCGACCCCGAACCGCTGCTCCTCGTCCACCACCACCAGTCCGAGGTCCTTGAACTTCACCGACGACGTCAGCAGCCGGTGCGTGCCGATCACAATGTCCACACTGCCGTCGGCCAGCCCGGCCACAACCGTCTCGGCCTCCTTGTCGGTGGAGAACCGGGACAGCGGCTTCACCACCACCGGGAAATTGGCGTACCGCTCGTGGAACGTCTCCAGGTGCTGCTGCACCAGCAGAGTGGTCGGGACCAGCACGGCCACCTGCTTGCCGTCCTGCACCGCCTTGAAGGCGGCCCGGACCGCGATCTCGGTCTTGCCGTAACCGACGTCCCCGCAGATCAGCCGATCCATCGGGATCGGCTTCTCCATATCGGCTTTCACCTCGTTGATGGTGACCAGCTGATCCGGCGTCTCCACGTAGGCGAAGGCATCCTCCAGCTCGCGCTGCCACGGTGTGTCCGGACCGAAAGCGTGCCCGGACGTCGCCATCCGGGCCGAGTAGAGCTGGATCAGCTCACCGGCGATCTGCCGCACCGCCTTCCGCGCCCGGCCCTTGGTCTTGGCCCAGTCCGAGCCGCCCAGCTTGTTCAGCGAGGGCTGCTCGCCACCGACGTACCGGGTCACCTGATCCAGTGCGTCGCTGGGCACGAACAACCGATCACCTGGCTGCCCGCGCCGAGACGGCGCATATTCGATCACCAGGTATTCGCGGGTGGCGCCGCCGATGGTGCGCTGCATCATTTCGACGAACCGTCCGACCCCGTGCTGCTCGTGCACCACCAGGTCACCGGCGCTCAGCTGCAACGGGTCGACCATGTTGCGGCGCCGGGCCGGCATCCGGGCCATCTCCCGGGTACTGCCGGACGCCGATCCGCCGGTCAGCTCGAACTCGGTCAGTAACGCGAACTTCAGCTGCGTAGCCACGAAACCCCGGCCCAGGTCCCCGGTTGCGACCGCAGCGACCGCCGGGCTCGGCGCCTGCTCCAGGTCGTCGACCAGGTTGGCGGCCACATCGTGCTCGGCCAGCACCTCTACCACCCGGCGAGCCAGGCCGGCCCCCTGCACCAGCACGGCAACCCGCCAGCCGTCCCGCAGCCACGCCGCGACGTCAGCGATCGCCCGCTCGGTGTCGCCGCGGTAGGTCTCCGGTTCGCTGACCTGGGGGCTCAGGACCAGCACGTCACCGGCTCCGGAGCCCGCCAGATCCGACAGCTCGGCGTCCATCCCGAACGGGCTGAGCGACCACCAGGGCACATCGTGGGACAGTGCGTGCTCGCGGACGGCGGCCAGGCTCCAGAACGACGCCGCACCCAGCACCGGCTCCAGATCGACCGGCACCTTGCTGCCTGCGGCCGCCGAAAGCCAGCTCGCCTGAAGGAATTCCTGGCTGGTCGCGCCCAGATCATGCGCCCGCGACCGCACTCGCTCGGGATCGCAGAGCACTACATGGGTGCCGCCGGGCAGCGCGTCGATCAGCGACTCCATGCCGTCCACCAGCGCGGGGGTGAGCGATTCCATCCCCTCCACTGCGATCCCGGCCGCGATCTTCTCCAGCATGTCGGCGACGCCGGGCAGCCGCTGTGCCAGGTCTGCGGCCCGTTGCCGGACCTCGTCGGTGAGCAGCAACTCCCGGCACGGAGGGGCCCACAGGCCATGACCGGCGATCTCCAGGCTGCGCTGGTCTGCGACCGCGAACCAGCGGATCTCCTCGACCGTGTCGCCCCAGAACTCGATCCGCAGCGGGTGTTCCTCAGTCGGCGGGAAGACGTCGAGAATGCCTCCGCGAACGGCGAACTCACCTCGCCGCTCGACCAGATCGACCCGGGCGTAGGCAGCGGCCGACAGCCGCTGGACCACATCGGTCAGCTCGGCGTCCTGGCCCGCCATCAGCGACACCGGCTCCAGATCGCCCAGCCCAGTGACGATCGGCTGGAGCACCGCCCGGACCGGAGCGACCACCACCCGGATCGGCCCGTCCTCGGCCTGGTCCCCGTGGCTGGGGTGCGCCAGGCGGCGAAGGACGGCCAGCCTCCGCCCGACGGTGTCGCTGCGCGGGCTGAGCCGCTCGTGCGGAAGCGTCTCCCAGGAGGGGAACTCGGCCACGCTCGGCGGCGGCAGGAAACAGCGCAGGGCGCGGGCCAGGTCCTCCGCCTCCCGGCCGGTTGCCGTCACCGCCAGCACGCTCCGCCCGGCCCCGGCCGGCTGATCAGCGGCCAGGGCGGCCAGCAGGGCCGGGCGAAGACCGGCCGGAGCGGTGACATCGATCTGTGGTTCGTGGCCGTCGCGGGCGATCTCGAGCAGGCGCGAGATGGCCCGGTCGCCCATCAGGACGTCCAGGATTCCAGTGAGACTCATGACTCCGACTCGAGAAGGTGGTGCGAGGGTGTTCGAGCAGCACGAAGACTCGCCACCGTCCGAATGCCTGGGCCGATGGCGACCTGCTCCGGTCAACCGGGCAGGCGGCGCTGGCCTTCCCGGCCCAGTTTAGGGCCCTGCTAGCCGGGCAGCGGCGTGTGCCCCGGCGGCACACGTTCGGTCGGCGGCAGCGGACCCGGCGGCGTCCCGTCGCCGAACGGCCGTCCGCCCAGCTGGTCGCGGTCATGTGGCGCCAGCCAGTGCCGTTCGTCTGGACCCAGGGGGACGATCTGCGTCGGGTTGATGTCCTTGTGCACGATGTAGTAGTGCTGCTTGATCTGCTCGAAGTCGATGGTGTCGCCGAAGCCGGGAGTCTGGAACAGGTCGCGTGCGTAGGCCCACAGAGCCGGGAACTCGATCAGCTTCTGCCGGTTGCACTTGAAGTGGCCGTGATAGACGGCGTCGAACCGGGCCAGCGTGCTGAACAGCCGCACGTCGGCCTCGGTGATGGCGTCGCCGACCAGAAAGCGCTGCCCCGACAGCCGGTCCTCCAGCCAGTCCAGCCGGGCGAACAGCCGCTGGTAGGCCTTGTCGTAGGCCGCCTGAGTGCTGGCGAAGCCGCACCGGTAGACCCCGTCGTTCACGTCCTGGAAGACCTTGGCGGCGACGTCGTCGATCTCGTCGCGCAACGCTTCGGGGTACAGCTGCGGAGCCCCGGGCCGGTGCAGCGCCGTCCACTGAGTGGAGAAATCGATGGTCAGCTGGGCGAAGTCGTTGGTGACAGCCTGGCCCGACGGTACGTCCACCATCACCGGCACCGTGATCCCGGCGCTGTAGTCAGGGAACCGCTCCAGGTAGGCGTCCTGGATCCGCGGGATGCCCAGTAGCGGATCGACGCCGCCGGGATCGAGGTCGAAGGTCCAGCTGCGCTCGTCGTGGGTTGGCCCGCAGATGCCCATCGAGATCGCGTCCTCGAGGCCGAGCAGGCGCCGGACCATCACAGCTCGACCGGCCCAGGGACAGGCGCGCGACACCACCAGCCGGTAACGCCCCGCCTCGACCGGCCAGCCGGCGGCGGAGCCGGCTGTGATCCGGTCGGTGATGTAGTCCATCTGCCGGTTGAAGTCGCCGCTGGAGTCGCCGGACACGTAACCCGCGCCGCCGGTCTGCTCGTTCGCGGGCCTCGCAGTCTGTTCGGTCACCGGTCCAGTGTCGCGCGGACGCCGAAGACCGCATCAACAAGCACCGCCGGACAACGGGCGCCACCGACAGGGTCAGCGATCAGCCGGCCGAACGCCTGAGAATCCCGGGCATTCTTCGAAATCGGGCTCAATCAGGAGCTAACGGCGTTAGCGTGCCTTTTTTGCGTGATCGGAATCCGGAGGTCCTTCATGCTGAAACGGCGAGCCGGAATGCTGGTCATTCTGATGACAGTGGTGGCTGGGGTGGCGGCCAGTGCGTTCTTCATCCTCGGACCCGGCCGCGAGACCAGCCCGGTCAAGTCGGCCAGCCCCGAGCAGCCCGGTCATCCGCCCGGCTACGGCACCACCATTCCCGTGAGTGGCACAACCACACTCAGCCAGCAGGAAACCGCCGACGCGCTGTGCCAGGTCCAGCCCGCCGCTCTGCGCTCGCTCACCCGGATCTCGTCGAAGGCCGGCTCGCTGGAGAATCTGCGGGATGGCCTGTTCGTGCTGGATCAGCGGATCACCCGGCTGTCCGATGCCGCGATCGGGCGCCCGGCCCTCAAGCCATTGATCAAAGACCTGATGTCGGTGCGGAAGAGCTGGGCCGCTGCCATCACCGCGGATGACAACAAGCACCACCAGCAAGCGGTCGCCGCAATTACTGGGGCGAACAAGCGGCTGGAGGCGATGGGAGCACACCTGAACACCGCATTCCCGCACCGCAACGGTGATTGCCGATAACGCGCGGTGACATCGATTGGCGAGCCGGTCCGCAGAACACAACAGCCAGCGATTCTCAGCCATGACCAATATTCCGATTTGCCTGCTCTGTGGTATTTGGGTCTGTCAATGAGTCACCGAACTCCAGCAAAACCCAGATTTCAATGGTGAGCTAACGCTAATTTCAATAGAGCCTGTCGACCGGTCCCCTCTCCGGCCGACCCCAGTTTCCAACGGCGTGCCTGGAGAGAAGATGCACATCAGACGAGCAGTCGCGGCGATCGCCGTCGCGGCCCTCTCGGCGACCGGCCTCGGCCTGCTCGTCAGCCCGGCACAAGCCGTGCAGTACCCCCAGACTCAGGTGGTGTCGGACAACCCGGCGAACTTCACCCCCAACATCAACGATGGCCGGGTCGAGGCGATCGCTCAGGCTGGGAACACGATGTTCATCGGGGGCACCTTCACCCAGGTGACCCCGGTCGGTGGCTCGGCCGTCACCAAGAACTATCTCCTGGCCTTCGACGCCACCACCGGTGCCCTGAGCACGACCTTCAATCCGACGATCACTGCCGAGGTCACCTCGCTGGCGGTATCCCCCGACCAGCAGTCGATCTACGTCGGTGGCTCGTTCAACACGGTCAACGGCGTAACCATGCGCAAGCTGGCCAAGCTGAACGTGTCCAACGGTGCGCTGGTCGCTGGGTTCGCGAATGTCGCACCGGACGCCGCAGTCCAGGACCTCAAGATCTCCAACAACCGGCTGTGGATCGCGGGCGCCTTCACCAAGATCGGCTCGGTCACCCAGCCAGCCCTGGCCGCGCTCAACCCGACCACTGGCGCGCGGCTGCCCTACATGAGCCTGACCTTCGCGGGCCCCCGCAACAACGGCTCGTTGGCGGTGACCAAGTTCGACATCACGCCAGACGGCAACCGGCTGGTGGCGATGGGCAACTTCACCACCATCAACGGCCTGGACCGGGGCTTCCTGGGTCTGCTGGACCTGTCCAGCACCACCAGTGCCGCGGTTGCGGACTGGCAGACCAACTTCTTCGGTCCCGCTTGCGCCGGGGTCTTCGACACGTACATGCGCGACGTCGACATCTCCCCCGATGGCAGTTACTTCGTGATCAGCACTACCGGGGCGTACGGCGGCAGCGCCAGTCCCTGCGACTCGAGCACCCGCTGGGAGGTCGGCTCCACTGGCAGCGGCCTGATGCCGACCTGGACCGACTACACCGGCGGTGACACCACCTACGCCGTGGCCATCACCTCGGCCGCCGTCTATACCGGTGGCCACTTCCGCTGGCAGAACAACTCATTCGCCGGCGACTCGGCCGGTCCCGGCGCCGTGGCTCGGGAAGGGATCACCGCGCTCGATCCGGTCAACGGCCTGCCGCTGGCCTGGAACCCCGGCCGTGATCGGGGGGTTGGCGTCTTCGACATGCTGGCCACCTCGACCGGTCTCTGGGTCGCCAGCGACACCACCATGATCGGCGGCGAGACCCACGCCAGAATCGCATTCTTCCCGCTGACCGGCGGAACCACTCTGCCGCCGAACAAGACCGGCGTCTTGCCCGGCCACGTCTTCCTGGCCGGTGGTACCCCGGCCAACAGCCCGATTCTGTACCGGGTCAATACCGGTGGCGGCGCTGTGCTGGCCACCGACAACGGCCCGGATTGGGCCGCCGATAACACCGATCCCAGCCCGTATCGCAACAACGGCAGCAACACGGCTGGCTGGGACAACAACTACACGTTGAACCCATCGGTGCCCAGCACCACACCCGGGGCGATCTTCACCAGCGAGCGCTGGTCACCCAGCGACAACCCGGCCATGAGCTGGGCCTTCCCGGTCAGCGCGGGCGTCCCGCTGCAGGTCCGGCTCTACTTCGCCAACCGGTGCAGCTGCACCAGCACCGCCGGCGCCCGGGTCTTCAACGTGGCCATTGACGGCACCACCGTCCTGGATCACTACGACATCGTCGCCGACACCGGCGATCAGACCGGCACGATGAAGCAGTTCAACATCACCAGTGACGGCACAGTCAACATCGACTTCAGCCACATCACAGAGAACCCGCTGATCAACGGGATCGAGATCGTCCGCACCGATGACACCGGACCCGCTCCGAGCGTGGACGATCTGCAGCACAACTACCTGACCACGACCGGCGGCACGGTGATCGGCAGCCAGTCCGGCGGTGGCGTGCAGTGGAGCAGCGCCCGGGGCGCCACCATGATCGACGGCAGTGTGTACTACGGCGCCACCGACGGATCGTTCACCTCGCGAACCTTCGATGGCACCACCTTCGGACCGGCGGTGGCGGTCAACACCCAGGACCAGATCAGTCCGCTGACCGACTGGCAAAACGAGATCAAGCAGATGACCGGCCTGTTCTACAACGGCGGGCGGCTCTACTTCACCCTGGCCGGTGATCCGAACCTCTACTACCGGTACTTCACTCCGAGCTCGAGAGTTGTGGGGGCCCAGCGGTTCGCCGCATCCGCCAGTGTCAGCGGGATCGATTTCTCCGCTGTGGACGGCATGTTCGTCACCGATGGCAAGCTGTACTTCGGCCAGTCCAGCGACAGCTCGCTGCGTTCGATCAACTGGAACGGCTCGGCCCCGGTGGCCGGTACCGCCACCGTGGTGAGCAGTCCAGCCACCGACGGGGTGAACTGGCACAACCGGGCACTGTGGCTCTACACCGGCACCAACCTGCGGCCCCCGGGTCCGGCGAACGTGCCACCGACCGCGGCTCTCTCGGTCACCTGCACGAACCTGGCCTGCACCGCTGACGGCTCAGGGTCGGCCGACTCGGACGGCACCATCGCCAGCTATGCCTACGACTTCGGGGACGGCGCAACCGGTTCCGGCGTCACCGCGAACCACACCTACGCGGCAGCGGGCACCTACACCGTGAAGCTCACGGTGACCGACAACTCCGGTGCTACTGGGACGGCGACCCGATCGGTGACCGTGACCGCGCCGCCGCCGGCCACCTCACCGATCTCCTTCGCCGGCACGGCGTCGAACAACGTCAACGCGTCGTCGGTATCGGTGACGGTTCCTTCCGGAGTGACCTCCGGCGATGGCCTGCTGTTGTTCGTCACCAACAGCAGCACCGCGACGCCGGCCACGCCGTCGGGCTGGACCCTGAAGGGTTCCCGCGACATGGGTAGCGGCAATGGGATGACCTACCTGTATTCACGCAGTGCCACCTCCACCAGCGCGGGCTCGCCGGTGTCGGTCACGTTGTCGGCGGTGTCGAAGGTTGAGGCAACCGTCGTGGCCTACCACGGCACCACCACCGACCCGGTGGCATCGTTCGCCAGTGCCGCTGAAACCGCGTCGACCACGTCGCACACGGCGCCCTCGGTACCGGTCACCGCTGACGGATCCTGGGTGCTCAACTACTGGGCCGACAAGTCCAGCACCACGAACACCTGGACCGTTCCCACCGGGGTGACCCAGCGGGGCATCACCATCGGCAGCGGTTCAGGGCGAGTGACCGCAGTGGTCGGCGACAGCGGCGCTGGGGTCAGCCCAGGTGCCACGCCCTCCCGGACCGCGGTCGCCGATGCGGCCAGCAGCAAGGCGACCATGTGGTCGGTGGTGCTCGGCCCAGCCGGGGCGCCGGCCAACGTTGCCCCCACGGCAGCGCTGACAGTGAACTGCTCGGCCTTGAGCTGCACCGCCAGCGGTTCGGGATCGAGTGACCCGGACGGCACCATTGCCAGCTACGCCTGGACGTTCGGGGATGGCGGGACTGGGTCCGGAGTCACCACGTCGCACACCTATGCTGCGGCGGGCACTTACACGGTCACCCTGACCGTGACCGACAACGGCGGCAAGACCGGCACGGCCAGCAAGTCAGTGACGGTGACCGCTGCCGCGGCGGCTCCGATCAACTTCGTCGGATCGAACTCGGCCAACGTGAATGCCACCAACGCCACGTTGACCGTGCCAGCGGCAGCAGCGACGGGCGATGCTTTGCTGCTGTTCGTGACCAACAATTCGTCGGCCACGACGGTGACCACTCCGACCGGCTGGACACTGGTGTCTACCCGGGACATGGGCAGCGGCAACGGCCTGACCTACCTGTATTCGCGGGTGGCGCCGACCAGCGCAGGTGGATCGACAGTGCTGGTCCAGCAGAGCGCAACGGCCAAGATGGCGGCCACCGTCCTGGCCTATCACGGCACTGGTTCCGATCCAGTGGCCACCGCCGTGAGCGCGGCGGAGACCACCAGCCGGACCACGCACACCACCCCGGGCGCCCCCGTGGCTGCCCAGGGCTCGTGGGTGGTCTCCTACTGGGCGGACAAGTCCGCAACCACGTCGGTCTGGACGCCACCGAATGGCGAGACCAGCCGGGCCACGACCTATGGGACCGGCTCGGGCCGGGTCGGTGCGCTGGCGCCCGACGGCGGAGCCGCAGCGCCCGCCGGCACCTCACCGTCACTGACCGCCACTTCGGACTCGGCCAGCTCCAAGGCCACCATGTGGACGGTGGTCCTGCGGCCGGCCGGCTGAACGAACCGGTGCTGAGTAGGCGCCATTGCTGATGCGCGTCTGCTGAACATCCGCAGTCGTCGCGACCCGAGCAGATCGCGCACTTGGTCCAGAACATCATCACGGCTGAATCAACCACGACCGCAGCGGTCCTGCTCTGGACCAAGCCGCTCCGCACGGCATGGGCGACGTGATGATCCAATGCAGACGGCGGCTACGCCGACTTCAGTCACGTGGACGGCCGGAACGAATTGCCGGTGAGTTCGGGAACGCGCCGATGACGTGGACTGGAGATCGACAAGACGGGACCGCTCAGCGGCACGGTCACGTTAGCGGCCGCCGGGGGTGCGACGAACAGCTGATATCCGGTCAGGAGCATCGACGCCACCTGCCGCCAATCCAGCCCGGGGACCCGGGACGCAGCGCTGTAGCCCACCGCGCCGACGGTCTCGGTCGCGGGACTGACGTAGCGGTACGGCAGCCGGGACGAGCCCGCCTCGGTGTAGTAGAGCCGGGCGGTGGCTGAGTCGTAGAACATGCCGGTCACCTTCGCGAGCTCAGCTGGAAACCCTTCCACTCCGCGCAGATCCACGGTTCGGGCCGGGCCTGAAGCGCCGGCCGTCGAAAGGTTCTGGCGGCCAGCCGCCCCCGGCTGGTCCCGACTTAGACGACCCCGTTG